>JAICFA010000259.1 GCA_025923935.1 Candidatus Krumholzibacteriia bacterium | reverse complement strand
CGCGCGCGAGAAGGGGTCGAGGAAGAAACAGGCCCGCTAGAGCTCAATAACATCCTCGAAGTTTGGTTGGCTGGTAGCGTCGAGTAGGCTGGTAGTAAGAGCCGACCAGGTAGGGGGGAGTTGCGCCGGAGTAAAGCGTCGATCAGGGGCGGCGAATTACGGGCGTCAACTCCCCTTTACTGTTGACCGTGGCGAGGTACGTTGGCTACAGTGGTCCACGTTCACTCGCTCCCGACAAACCCCGAAGTTCCGACTCGATTTGCTCCGAAGCCTCATCGAAAGCTCACGGCATTGACGTTTCGCAACGGCTGCTATCGCTCCACTGTCGTCACCGCCGCGCTCGCAATTCTCATTGCGTTCGCCACCCAGGCGCGCGCCGCGCAACCTGCGCCGCCGTATCGCGGCGCCGACGGCTTGATCCAGCGCACCGCCATCCCTGCGCACGTGACAACCAACCGCACGCCCAGCGAGCCCGCCCAAGAGCGTCTCGCCGCGTTATCGCGGCACATGACCGCGGTGAACGACGACACGCTGCGCGTGATCGCCGTCCAGGTGCAGTTCGCCGATACGCTCATGATCAGCCAACGTGATTCCACCTGGTTTGCCAACGAACTGACCCACACCGAGCAGTATTTCCGCGGCGCGTCCCGCCGCCGCTTCCATTTGGCGTGGACGGTGGCTGGAAGGTTGTACTCGCTCCCGAAGGCGATGGGCTACTACGGCGCCGACTCGCGCGAAGAAGAGCGAGTCGTCGAGCTGGCGCAGGCCGTCATCGACTTGGCGGACGACGACATCGACTTCGCGCAATACGATCACCTGTTCATCATCCACGCCGGCGCGGGCCAGGAAACCGACATCAACGCCGACTCGCCCAACCAAATCTGGTCGAGCTTCTACGATCGGGGCGACATTCGCGACGCGCAAGATGACGACGTTTCGGCGGGACTTCCCACCGACGATACATCCGGCGGGAATCCGTTTTTCGTAGACAATTTCACGGTAGTGCCGGCGCAAGCATCACAAGACTTCGCCACGGTGGCGACGTTGGGCATCTGGGCATTCGAGCTCGGCAGCCGCATCGGAATGGTCCCGCTGTTCGACTCTACGCCGTCGGGGGCGCCCGATTCGCAGGGCGTAGGGAACTTCTGCTTGATGGCGTACGGTATTTTCAACGTGAACGGCTTCGTTCCGGCCTTTCCGTGCGCCTTCAACCGTATGCTGGTGGGGTGGCTGGACCCCGTTGTGGTGGAGGCGGCGCAGACGCCCGTGCAGGTACGTCTCACCGACGTCAACACGGGATCCGCATCCGACACGCTGTGCGTGAAGATTCCCATCACCGATAGCGAGTACTATCTCGTCACGAATCGCGTGCATGATTCGAATTTCGACAGCTTGTTCACATTTCAAGACGCCGACAGCGACCTCGTGCCCGACAACACCGATTCGCTGGAAGGCGCCGAATTCGATTTTTTCCTCACCGATTTGACCAACCCGTTCGTGCGCCGTTTCGATCCGAACTATGGATTCAACGTATTGTTCCGCCACACCGGCAGCGGAGTGTACATCTGGCACGTCGACGAGCGGGTGGTGGCCGACGCCGAAACACGCGGTTATCTCCCGGACGACTACGCAGCCCGCAAAGGCGTCGACCTCGAGGAAGCCGACGGGGTGCAGGACTTGGACCGGCCGGGCGCGGCCGCGTTCGCGCTGGGGAGCCATTTCGATTCGTATCGCCTGGGCGACGCAAACAGTCCGGTGTTTGGTCCCGATACCAAGCCGGCATCGCGCTCCAACGCCGGCGCCGCAACCGGCATCACGGTGGAGACGCTGTCGAGGCCCGGGTTGCAGATGCGCGTCGCGATCGCTCGTGCCACCTCGTACGCCGATGCGCGCGCACGCTGGTCCGCGTCGGCGAGCAAGCAACCGGCCTCGGTGGTGGATCTAGACGCCGCGGGAATGCAGGAAATCGTGACGCTGGGTGACAACGCCGGCGTGTTCGTCCTCGACGAAAGCGGGCGCGAAAAAGTGGACCTGGACGCGAATCCCGCCACGATCGCGCCGTTCATTCCGGTTCCCGGCGTCGAGTGGATCGGGCCGCCCGCGTTTGCCAACCTGGACGGCAGCAACGACGTCGAAATCGCCGCGACCAGCACGAGCGGTGACATCTATGTGTGGAAGCAGACCGGTGTGGCGTTCTCACCGGCAGTTCCGTTTGCTGGAATCTCCGATGCGGCGCCGCCGCTGCTCACCGACATCAACGGCGGTGCGGCCGAGATTGCGTACGCGGCGCGCGGGTCGACGACCGAAATCGGATTCGTCGACGCGGCGACGGGTGCACCCGTGATGCCGACCGCACCCGGGTGGCCGGTGAGTTTCCCGGCTCAGCTCGTGACACCGCTGGCGCTGGCGCGCGCCGGCGTGGAAGGCCTGGTGGCCTGCGGCGTCGACACGGCTACCGCACGCGTGGTGATCGGTTGGACACCCTTCGACGCCGCCGCGTCGCCGTGGACGCGAACCATCGCGGTGCCGTCGGGCTGGGATGCGGCGTCGTTCATTCCGTCGGCGCCGGCGGTCGGCGACATCGATCACGACGACGACGATGAGATCGTTATCGCAACTCCCGATGGGGGTGTTTTCGTGTTCGACATGTCGGGTGGGAGCGTATCCATGCAAACCGGTATGCTCTCCGCACGCTATCCGTCGGCACCGGCATTGGGCGACGTCGACGGTGACGGCACTCTCGAGATCGCCATCGCGGACGCCGAGAATCTCTATCTATTGAAGTCGAATGCGCGCCCCATGTTGAACTGGCCGCGTCCGATTCGCGCCGAAGCGGCGGGGGAAGCGCCGCCGATCCGGCCGCTGCGCGAGCTTGAAAGCCCGATTATCTTCGGCGGCAACGATGCCTTGGAGGTTGTGTTCGCTCTCGACGACGGCACGCTGGCCGCGTTCCGGAGCGACGGCACACCGGTGGGGTCGTTCCCGCGCCCTGGACCGGCCGAGCCCGGAGCCGCGCCCACGGCGGCCAATATTTCCAACGGTGGGGCGATCGTGGTGTTGGGATCGTACGCCGGTTTGAACGGCGTGGACACCGTCGTCGACACCCTCGCCTCGACACCGTCGTCATCGCTTTCCATTCAGTCGCTCGTGGGCTCAGTCGCGTCACCCTATTGGCCCATGGCGCGTGCCGACCTCGCACGCACCGGGCGTGTGGTGGAAACGCGCTCGCTGCAGACGGCAGCCAGCACGTTCGACGAGGAATCGTTTATCATCTATCCCAACCCCGTGAAGGCGGACGCGGTCCACGCGCGCGTGACCACGAACAAGTCCGCCCGCGTGCGCGTGTCGATCTACACGCTGGAAGGGATTGTGGCGAGCGTGCACGAATACGACGTCAATCCGAGCGGGCTCATCGGCACACCGTTCGACGAACGCATAGACGTCTCGAGTTTGAAGAGCGGAATCTATCTCATGCGATTGGAAATCAGCGGAAGCGGCGGGAACGGCGCGGTCCACAAGCCGTTCGCCATTCGGCGCTAGGCGTCGAAACCAAGGAGTTACAGCATGCGCTGCCAACGAGTGCTCTTCGTCATCGGGTTGCTGGCCATGGCCGCCGCGCCCGCGCAGGCCGGTGACCCCGGCATCGCCGGTGTGCCGTTCCTGCGGATCGGCTTCGGCGCGCGCGCTTCGGCGATGGGCGAAGCCTATATCGCGGTCGCGGAGGATGCGTCATCGATCTATTGGAATCCGGGCGCCATGGCCGCCGTGCTGGGCACCAATTTGGGCTTGGCGCACACCGAATACTTCGGTTCTATGCGTTTGGAGCAGGCGGCGGTGACGCACGAGACGTCGTGGGGAACCATCGGCTTCATGTTTACCGGCTTGTATATGGATGAAATGGACCGCTACGAGGACACTCCGTCGTCCGGGCCGCTGGGAACGTTCGGCGCGTACGACGTGGCGGCTGCGGTCGCGTATTCTCGCTACATCATTCCCAATCTCGCCGCCGGCATCAGTGTCAAGCCGGTCTACGAGCGCAT
>JAICFA010000258.1 GCA_025923935.1 Candidatus Krumholzibacteriia bacterium | reverse complement strand
GGAACGCCACGAGCGCGTTGACCACGGGATCGAGCACTTTGCGCGCGTTGGCTTGGAGGGCGCGTTTGTCCATGACGCGGGACCGTATCACCCGCTTCGAGACATCGTCAAGTTTGGGCGTCGTCGTCATCGTCGTCCGCGGCGCGGCGCTGCTTGCCGATGCCTTTGACGACCACCACGAACTCACCGCGCGGCGTTGCTTTTGCGAATCGATCGCGTATTTCTCTCGCTGTGCCGCGGGCAACTTCTTCGTGCAGCTTGGTGAGCTCGCGTGCTACCGCCACCGCCCGCTCGGGTAAACGCGCGGCGAGCGCTTCCAACACCTTGTGTAGCTGGTGGACCGAGACGTAGAAGATGGTGGTGCGCGGCTCGTCCGCGAGTCCCTCGACCGTGCGCGCGAGCGCGCCACTCTTGCGCGGCGGAAAGCCCGCGAACACGAAGACTTCGCTGGGAAATCCGGAGAGCACCAGCGCGGGCAAGACCGCGTTCGCACCCGGCACCATGGTCACCGCGATGCCCGCGTCCAGCGCGGCGCGCACCAGGTAGAAGCCGGGGTCGGAGATCCCGGGTGTCCCCGCATCGGTGACGAGCGCGATGTTCTCGCCGTTGTGAAGCCGCTCAATTATAGCGGGTGTGGCGCGCGTCTCGTTGTGGTCGTGGTACGGCTGCAGCGGGGTGGTAATGGCGTAATGGCTCATGAGGCGGCGTGAATGGCGCGTGTCTTCCGCCAAGATGAGGTCGACCGTGCGCAGTGTTTCCACGGCGCGAAACGTCATGTCGCCGAGATTGCCGATGGGCGTGGCAACGAGGGTGAGTGTGCCGGGCGATGCGCCCATGGGGAGATGGCTAGGCGCGTCCGAGTGACCGCAGTGCTTCGCCCGCGCGCTCGATATCGTCGGCGGAGACGTCGAGGTGGGTCACCATTCGCATCCGGCCCGCGCCGAATGGAACCGCGAGCACGCCGCGCTCCTTGAGTTGCGCGAGCAGGGCATCCACCGTGAACACCGCTTCGTCGACGCGCGCCACCACGATGTTGGTCTCGACGGGGAACAATATGGAGAGACCGCGCACCTGCTCGACGAACGACGCGAGCCGCTTGGCGTTCTTGTGGTCGTCGCGCATGCGCTCGATGTGGTGGTCGAGCGCGTACCGCGCCGCCGCCGCCAGCACGCCTGTCTGCCGCATCCCACCGCCCAGTCGCTTACGCAACCGCCGCGCGCGCGTAACCACGTCTTGCGTCGAGACCAAGATCGACCCGATGGGCGCGCCCAACCCTTTCGAGAAGCACATGCTGACCGTATCCGCGCACGCCGCGTAGTCGGCCAGCGACACGTTCGTCTCCACGTGCGCATTGCACAGGCGCGCGCCGTCCAAGTGCACGCGGATGCCGTGGCGCTCGGCCAGCGCTTTGATTCGCTTCATTTCATCGAAGGGATAGATGCGTCCACCGGCGCGATTGTGGGTGTTCTCCATGCCGATGACGCGCGTCCCGGGCGTGTGCAGCGACTGCACCTTGATGTGCGGCTCGATCTGCGCAGCCGTCATCACACCGCGGTCGCCGTCGAGGGCGTTGAGCTGTACCCCGTGCAGGGCCGCCACCGACGACACTTCGTAGTTCATGACGTGGCACTGGCGCTCGAGGATGACCTCGTCCCCGGTCTCCGCCAAACACGCCACACCGAGGAAATTCCCCATCGTGCCCGACGGCACGAACAGCGCCGCTTCTTTCTTGAGGAGGCTCGCTACGCGCGCTTCCAGTGCGTTGACGGTGGGGTCGTCGCCGAAGACGTCGTCGCCGACGTCGGCGGTGGCCATCGCACGCCGCATCGCCTCGGTGGGACGCGTGACCGTGTCGCTGCGCAGGTCGATGAAGCGGCGGGTGTGGGACATCTTGCTTACGACGCAAACGAGCGCGGGCGCGCGCGCGGACTGGATCCGCGCGGCGCACCGTCGAGCTCGATCAAAAGGGGAACGCTAGACGTTGGCGACGAGGTCCTTGAGCTCCTTCGACACCTTGAACACGGGAACCTTGCGGTCAGGCACCGGTACCGAGTCGCCGGTGCGCGGGTTGCGCGCCATCCGCGACTTGCGGTTCTTGACCTTGAAGGTTCCGAAGCCGCGAATCTCGTAGTGCTTGCCTTCCGAGAGCGCCTTCGAGATGGATTCGAGGAACATGTCCATCGCCGTGGCCACGTCCTTCTTGGTGAGGCCGGTCTTGCTGGCGATGTCCTCGACGATTTCGGCTTTGGTCATCGGTCGAGCCTCCTTGGAACCGTATTGCAAAAGCCAGAGCGAGCCGCCCCGCGGGGGCCGACGCTCGCTCGCTTGTGGCGGCCATTCTGCCCCATAACTCGTGACAGGTCAAGGGGTTTTTGCCGAGCCCGCGATCCCGCCCGGTTGCCGCCCAGGCGTGCAACGACCGCGTCTCATTCTGGCATGACCACGCGAAGCCATGCGCCGCGACGCGGCAGAAGCCGGAACACACCCCCATCGCGGTCGTTTGGCGCGCGCGTGCAACGCGTTGCAACGTGGCGTTCTCACGCGCTGCGCGACACTCGGCACAACGGTTGCTGATAAGCCGCTCGCTGCGAGGGCAGTCGCCGTACTTTGGCATCCGCAGATCGCATTCATCGCACTGCCTCGCAGCTGTTCAAGCTAGCAATTTCGTTCGACAGAGTTGTTACGGCGCGCGCAACCGATGGCGCACGCCAGGAGGAAGATCGTCATGGCGCTCCGCAAGACCCTCGTGCTCGCGTGCGTGCTGCCGGCCATGCTTTCGTTCGGGTTCGGGTGTTCCGATCATGGGGCTGAGCCCAACCCGACCGAAGACGAAGCACCGGTGCTCGCGCCGACCAACGTCCAGGCCGTCGTCATCAACGGCGGCGACATCCAGATTTCGTGGAATGCAAGCTCGCAGCCGAACGTTCGCGGCTACAACGTCTATCGCGTCGACAACGAAAACGACACCGTGGCCCCGTTGAACGACGCGGTGCTCGAAGTCACCAGCGTCGTCGACGGCGGTGCGCGCTTCGGCCACGAGTACGACTACCGCGTCACCGCGGTGAGCACGAAGAACACGGAGAGCGCCTTTTCGTCCGTGACCATTCGCAACCGCGAGGCCCCGGTGGATCGCGGCGGCGACAATCCGGGCGAGATCGATTAGGTAATTGCGGCGAGGGATGTGAGTCGCGCAAGCCCTCTCGGCGCAAGCCGGGAGGGCTTCGTGTTTATAGCGCGCGTACGGCGGTAGTCACCAGGGCGTGGTAGCCCGACACCACCGCGGACAGCGGTGGGCCCAGCACGCGCCACAATAGCCCGCTCCACAAGAGCAGAATCAAAATGAAAAATCCCCAGCGCCCAATCGAGCGCAGCGCCTCGCGCGGCCCGGGCGGCAGATAGCGCATCAAGATCCAGTGCCCGTCGAGCGGCGGAATGGGCAGCAAGTTGAACATGGCCAGGACACAGTTGACCATGATGAGACTGCTGCACAGCGTGTTGAAGAAGTAGAGCGATCGCTCCCCCGATTCGATCAAGCCCGGCACGTGCTTGAACACCAGCCCCACGATGATCCACAGCGCGGCCGCGGCGAACGCGAGCAAGAAATTCGAGATCGGTCCGGCGGCGGCGACGTAGGCGCCGTGCACCACCGGATTGCGCAGGTTGGCGCCGTTGACCGGCACCGGCTTGGCCCATCCCAGAAACGGAATGCCGGACAAGAACGCCGCCAGCGGCAACAGAATGCTGCCGATGGGATCGATGTGCGGAATGGGATTCATGGTGATGCGGCCGAGATCGCGCGCGGTGGGGTCGCCGAAGCGCTCGGCGGCCAGCCCGTGCGCGTTTTCGTGCACGATGACCGAAAAGATGAACGCCACCAAACCGACCGCGGCGGTGAGAAAATCAGGCGTCATCGAACGTTTAGAACTTTGTGGGTTTGGGGAATCACGCGCACGGTATCCAAGCGCAGACTGGCCGCGCGCGCACCCTGGTCGATGAGCCGCAAAAGGTCGCGGCGGTTCTCGCGCGTCGACGTCGCGGCCAGCATGGTCTCGCTCTC
>JAICFA010000257.1 GCA_025923935.1 Candidatus Krumholzibacteriia bacterium | reverse complement strand
TCCACAAAACCACCATGTTCCATACTCTCCTGCGAGTTTTTGGGGGGTGGTCCCTCGCGCCCCGCCCGACGATACGTGTATACTGCGATCATGCCCGAGCTACCCGAAGTCGAAACTGTCGTCCGCGAGCTGCGAGAGAAGCTGCCGGGTGCTGTGATTACCCGTGCTGTGCTGACGGCGCGGGATATGTATCGGCGTGACAGCCGAGATGTCTCCGCGCTCGAGGGTGCGCGAGTCGCGTCGGTCGAGCGGCGGGGGAAGGCGATCGTGGTGCGGTGCCGCGGCAGCAACGGCGATCTCGATCTGGTCGTGCACCTGGGGATGACGGGGCAGCTGTTGTGGTCGGCGCGTGCCAATACCAAAGCATTGCCGCATTTGCACGCGCGTTGGTCGCTGTCCGGCGGTGCGGAGCTGCGTTTGGTCGATCCGCGCCGGTTTGGATATGTGATGGTGGCGTCGCCCGACGCGACCACGGCCTCGCTCGCGGTCGGTCCCGATGCCCTCACCGTCACCGCGGACGAGCTGGCGCACGTGCTGCGCCGGCGTACCGCTGCGATCAAAGCGCTGCTCTTGGACCAGCGCATCGTCGCGGGATTGGGAAACATCTACGTGGATGAAAGTTTGTTTCTCGCGAAAGTTCATCCGCTCACCCGCGGCGATCGTGCGGCGCGCAAGTCGCGCGAGATTGTCGCCGCAGTGCGACGGGTCTTGGCGAATGCCATCGCAGCGCGCGGCACCACCTTCAGCGACTATCGCCGCCCCGATGGCTCGAGCGGAGAGTTTCAGTTCAAGCTGCGCGTGTACGGAAGAGAAGGCGAGCGGTGCGTGCGCTGCCGCGCGAAGATTCGGAAGATCGAAGTGGGCCAGCGTGGCACGCACTTCTGTCCGCGCTGCCAGCGCATGCCGCGAACCGTCAGCTCTTCTCGCCGAAAGTAGCGCGCGGATCGCTGGCGTCGCGGAGTCCCTCGCCCAGCAAATTGTACGCGGTCACGGTCACGAAGATCGCCACCCCCGCGAAGATGGTTAGCCACCACGCAAAATCCTGCTCGCGCGCGCTGGCCAAGATGTTGCCCCAGCTCGGCGTGGGCGGTTGCGTGCCCATCCCCAAAAAGCTGAGAGCGGCTTCGATCAAAATCGCGTTGGCGATGCCGAAGGTCGCGGTGACCAGCACGGGGGCCAGCGAATTGGGGAGGATGTGGCGCACGATAATTTTCGAGTCGCTTGCCCCCAGCGCGCGCGCGGCCTCTGCAAACTCGCGCGACTTCAAGCGCATGAACTCGCCGCGGGTATAGCGCGCCAGATCCGTCCAGCGCGTGATGCCGATGACGAGCATCACGTAGTAGATGCTGGGAGGCAGGAATGCGATGACCGCCAGGATGAGGAACGTGAACGGAAAACACGTCACGATCTCGATCAAGCGCGACAACAAAATATCGATCACGCCGCCGTAGTATCCCGCCACCGCACCGAGCACCAAGCCGATCAAGAGCGAGATTCCCGACGCGACCAGCCCCACCTTGAGCGACACCCCGGCGCCGTGCAGCATGCGCGCGAGCAGGTCGCGGCCCAGTTCGTCCGTTCCCAGCCAGTGGCGGCGACTCGGCGGCACGAGGCGCTCGTCGAGAGCACTCGCGACCGGCGAGAATTGAATGGGGGGCATCACCAGGGTCACGGAGCGGTCGTGCTTGATGACGTCGAAGTCGAGATTCGAAATCTGCGGATAATGGACGAAATACTTGAACGGAAATAGCTCCGCGGGCGCCGGAAACAGCACATGGTCGTCCCAGCGCATCACGATGGGCTTGTTATTGGCGATCACCGGCGCGAAAAACGACAGCGCGAACAAGATGCAGATGGTCCACAGGCCGGCCATGGCGTAGCGGTCGCGGCGCAGACGTCGCCAAACCTGGTGAAAGAAGCCCGCACTCTTGGACGACGAGGCCGTCGGTGACGGTGGCAGGGAGTGGTTCGCGCTGGCGTTCATCGGTACGTGACCCGCGGGTCCGCCCACGCGTAAAGGAGGTCGGCCACCAATGTGCTCGCCAGAACCATGACCGCGGTGATGAAGGAGAGGCCCATCACCACCGGGTAATCTCTGGCGCGCACGGCGGTGAAGAACAAGTCGCCCACACCCGGCCACGAGAAAATGGATTCGACGATGACGCTGCCGCTAATCAGGGTGGGCAGAAACAAGCCCAAGAGCGTTACCATCGGGATCATGGTATTGCGAAACACGTGGCGGTAGACGATGCTCGACTCGTCCAGCCCTTTCGCGCGCGCGGTGCGAATGTAGTCCTGCCGCACCACCTCCAGCGACGAGCCGCGCGCGAAGCGCGACAGGTACGCCAGCGATCCGTACGTCAGACAGACCGTGGGCAGGACGGCGTGCAGAAAGCGATCCCACCAGTACGCGGCGAAACCGAGCTTGTGTGCGTCCACCGATTGCATCCCGTGGAAGGGAAGCCAGCCCAGCTTGACGCCGAAAAACATGATCAAAAGTAGTGCCACCCAAAACTCGGGCAGCGAATACAGCACGTAGAGCGTGGTACCGCCCAGCTTGTCCAGCCGTGAGTGTTGGTGCATCGCCGCCCACAGCCCGAGCGGTACCGACAGAGCAAAGGCAATCAGCAACGAAGTGACATTCAGAAAGACGGTGTTGGGCAGTCGCTCCATGATCTTCTCGATCACCGGACGGCGGTCGAGGAACGAATCGCCGAAATCGAGGGTGACGAGGCGCTTGAGCCAGGTGGCGTAGCGCACGTGAATGGGGTCGTCGAGGCCGTACAAGTGCAGCATGGCGTTGTACGACTCGGGCGAGATGCGCGAATCCATCTCGCCGCGGTTGATGAGTGCCACCGGATCGCCCGGGGCAAGATTGATGATCAGGAAGGTGACAATGGTGATCCCGAAGAGCGTCGGGATGAGGTACAACAAGCGCCGCAGCGCGTAATGCAGCATGCCGGGATTACTGCGACGCCGTATCCGATGCGCCGTCGTCGACCCACCAGTAGTTGGCGCCGGGCCAGAAATCGTAGGGGCCGCTCCACGAGAAAACCACCCCGTGGATGCGCTTCGCTATGGGGCGCTTGTCGGGCACCGTGTTGATGAAGGTGTACGGCTGATCGTCCGCGACGAGGCGGTGCACTTCGTGGTAGATGCGCTCGCGCTTGTTTGGGTCGAACTCGCGGCGTCCTTCCACCAGCAGGCTGTCGACGCGCGCGTTTTTGTAGTGGACGCTATTGAGTCCGTTGGGCGGCGTCATGGACGAATGGAAGGTGTCGAAAACGTCGGGGTCGAGGTCGAGACGCCAACCCAAGAAGGCGGCGTCGAACTCCGATTTCTCGACCTTCTCGAAGTACGTTGAGGCTTCGGTGGGGCGCACGTGCACCCGGATGCCGGCCTTGGTGGCTTCCTCCTGAAAGAGCTGTGCGAACTGCATGGCGATGCTGCTGCCGTGTGCGTGACCGAGCTCGAACTCGAATTTGACTCCGTCCTTGTCGCGCACGCCGTCGCCGTCGTGGTCGGTCCAACCGGCTTCGTCGAGCAGGTGCTTGGCGCCTTCGGGGTCGAAGGGTAGCGGCTTGACCGTCTTGTCGTACGCCCACGAATTGATGTAGAAGGGCCCGCTCACCAGGCGCGCATATCCCGAGTAGATCTTGGTGTTGATGGTCTCGCGGTCGAACAGCATCGACATCGCGCGGCGCACGCGCGCATCCTTGAACCACGGCTTGGTGCAGTTCCAGCCGATGTAGTTGTACTGCGGGAAATAGTAGTCGTACTTGTTGAAGCGCGCCAGGAAGTCCGGCTGGGCCATCTGGCGCTCCCAATGCGTCTGCGTCGCGCGCATCTCGTCGAGCTCGCCCGCGCGCAGCATGTTCAACGCGACGGCGTCGTCCTCGACGATCTTGAAGATGACACGGTCCAAATAGGCTTTCTTGCCGTGGTAGTCGTCGTAGCGCACCAGGCTGATGTACTGGCCCGAGTGCCATTCGTCGAACTTGAACGGCCCGCTCCCGACTGGCTTGCGGTTGGCGGGATTGGTGAGAAAATCTCCGACGCCGTAGATGTGCTTCGGAATCGGCCATAGTTGTGAGATGGCGAAGAGCGACGGCGCAAACGGCTCCTTCCACACGAACACCACCGTGTGCTCGTCCAC
>JAICFA010000256.1 GCA_025923935.1 Candidatus Krumholzibacteriia bacterium | reverse complement strand
CAGACGGGCGGCAACGTCGGCTTGGGCTTCGCCATTCCGATGAACCGCGCGCGTCGTGTCATGGAAGAGATCGTGCAGTATGGCCGCGTGCGCGACGTGTGGCTCGGCATGTCGGCCACCGACATTACTCCCGAATCCCAAGCTGCGCTCAACCTGCCCACCGTGAACGGTGTCTTGGTGCAGAGCATCGAGCGGGGCGGCCCCGCCGACAAAGCGGGTCTCAAGGTGGGCGACCAGATCATCGCCATCAACGGCACCACGCTGGCGACGCGCTACCAAGCCAACCGCGTCAGCTTCGGCTCCGGCGTGGGAGATGTGCTGGAAATGAAGGTCAACCGCAAGGACAAGCTGATCGATCTCAAAGTAACCCTGGAGGAACGGCCTTCGGATATATAGAATGACGCGCGTATGATCGAACGCTACACCCTCCCCGATATGGGCCGCATCTGGTCCGAACAGAACAAGCTCGACACGTGGTTGCAATTCGAAATTCTCGCCTGCGAAGCCCTGGCGCAGCTGGGGGAAATACCAAATGACGCGGTGGAGCGCATCAAGAAGCACGCGCGCTTCGACGCCAACCGCGTCAAAGAGATCGAAGAAGTCACACACCACGACGTCATCGCGTTTCTCACCAACGTCGCCGAGCACATCGGTAATGACTCGCGCTACGTCCATCTTGGGTTGACGTCCTCCGATCTGCTCGACACCACGCTCGCGGTGCAAATGAAAGAAGCCGGCGAGCTCTTGCTCCAGCGCGTCGCCGATCTGCGCTCGGCCATCAAGCTGCGCGCGGTCGAGCACAAGAAGACCGTCATGGTCGGGCGTACGCACGGCATCCACGCCGAGCCCATCACCTTCGGGTTGAAGCTCTTGGTTTGGTACGACGAGCTGGGACGCCGCGAGAAGACGCTGCGCGACGCTATCGAGGCGGCGGCGCTGGGCAAGCTCTCCGGTGCGGTGGGCACCTTCGCCCACATTAGTCCGAAGGTGGAAGAACACGTGTGCAAGAAGCTCGGGCTGCGTCCCGCGCCGGCCTCGACGCAAGTCGTGCAGCGCGACGTGCACGCCGAGTACGTGTCCGCCATTGCACTGGTGGGTGCCGCGCTGGAGCAGTTCGCCACCGAGATTCGAAATCTTCAGCGCACCGACGTGCTGGAGGTCGAAGAGCCTTTCAAGAAGGGTCAGAAGGGAAGCTCCGCCATGCCGCACAAGCGGAATCCCATCATCTGCGAGCGCGTCACCGGCATGGCGCGCCTCCTGCGCGGCTACGTGGTAGCGTCGCTGGAGAACGTGGCCCTGTGGCACGAGCGCGACATCTCGCACTCGTCGGTGGAGCGCGTGGTGCTCCCCGACTCCACCATCGCGCTGGACTACATGTTGGTGAAGTTCACCGCGGTGGTGAAGGGCATGGTCGTGTATCCCGACAACATGAAGCGCAATCTCGAGAAGGTGAACGGGCTCGTGTACTCGCAGCGCTTGCTGCTCGAGCTCGCACGCGCCGGTTTGTCGCGCGAGGACGCGTACGCTCTGGTGCAAGAAGCCGCCATGGAGACCTGGGAAACCGGCAAAGCGTTCGAAGAAACGGTGCGCGCGCGCAAGGGGATCACCTCCAAACTCGACGCCCAGTCGCTCGCGGCCGTCTTCAACCTCGACGGTTATCTTCAGGAGGTCGATACGATATTCGCCCGAGTACGCTGACGAACGATTGACGTGCTATAATAAACTCACCGATTAGAGGCAATCGCGATGAGACGCTCCGGACACGACAAGCGCACACTTCGTTTGGCATTCTCCTTCTTCGCTGTTTCTGCGCTCGCGCCCTACACAACACAAGCGGCAAGCATTGGGCTCTATGCCGATCAGAACGGGACGGGATGCACATTGGCAGACCCGCCCGCGGTCGCCTTCGTCCCCGTGTACGTCATCGTTAAGGGCAGCACTGGTAGTAGCGCTGCGCAGTTCCGTGTGAGCCCGGTCGGTTGCCCGTCATACCAATTTGTCGCCTTCACGCCCGCCCCTGGGCTAATTTCGCTTGGACATCCCGAAAGCGGAGTCGGCATATCGTTCGGCTCTTGCGTAGTCGGAGACTTCCAGATTGCGTTTATCCACTACGTCAAGCTCAGCGAGCCGGCGGAATCATGCTGCGGGATACGGACGGAGCCGCATCCGGATGCTGTAACCGGTGAGGTTGAATTGCTCGATTGCGCGGACGTGGCGCACGCAGTGGATCACTCGTTGATTTGGTTTAAAGGTGATGACGCATGCGTGCCCATGCCGCCGCCGTCAGATCCTTTTCCTGCGGATGGGGCAACCGATGTTCCTCTCAACGTGACCCTGAGTTGCACTTTCCACGACGACGAAGTCGAGTTTTCGAGGTGCGTACCGTTGTTCGGCGACGGTGTGAATGTCTACTTTGGAACGGAGCCTGATCCACCGCTCGCGACACCAGCGGGGCAATTTCCGCTGCCGCGTAGTTTACAGCCAGGCGCCACCTATTACTGGAGAGTCGAGCGACTGTACGGCCCGGCCCGCGCGTCGTCACCCGTGTGGAGCTTCACTGCCATTGGCCCGGTGCCGGTCACTACCACGACCTGGGGAGCAATCAAGGCCCTGTATCAGTGAGCAGTGAAGTCACTGCCGCAGCGGCAGCAGCGCGTTTGTAAGCTTCTGCCATTATTGTTTTTGCTGTACGAAGGTCGGAAAAACCACACACCGTTCCGTCGATATATCCTAGAATCCCTGCACACCCCCGGACTAATGAATTCAGAAGGAGAATCCACATGAGCTCGATACTTGATCTGTTTCTCGTCGCCACACTCATCGGCGGAGTTTCCGGAAGCGATCCCAAAGAGGCCGCGCCCGCGGTCGATCTCAAGGTCGGCGATCCCGTCCCCGCATTCCAAGCGCTCGACGACACGGGCAAGGAATGGAAATCCGCCGACCACGTCGGCAAGGGCATCCTCGTCGTCTATTTCTATCCCGCCGACATGACGGGCGGCTGCACCAAGCAAGCGTGCGGATATCGCGATGACTTGAGCGCACTCAAGGGACAGGGCGTGGAGGTCGTTGGTGTCAGCGCCAACAGTGTCGCCGAGCACCAGATGTTCAAGAAGGAGAAGGAACTCAATTTCACCCTGCTGGCGGATCCCGAGGGCAAGGTCGCGGCGGCGTTCGGCGTGCCCACGTCGGACGGAGCGGCGTACAAGGCCACCATCGGCGGCAAGGAAGAGGCGTTCAACGTCCCGGTGGCGATCAACCGCTGGACGTTCGTGATCGACAAGGACGGAAAGATCGCGGCCAAGAACACGGAGGTGAAGGCCGCGGAAGACAGCAAGGCCATTTTAGACACCGTAGCGAAGCTGCAGAAGAAGGCCGAGTAGTAGATCGTCGAACCAATAGCCCGTGAGGAGGTCGCTATGGTTATGCTGACGTCGCTCTGGCTCCCGATTTTGCTTTCGGCGGTGGCGGTTTTCATCGCCAGCTCGATTATTCACATGGTGCTGAAGTATCACGCCAACGACTTCAAGAAAGCCCCCGACGAAGACGGCATCATGAACGCGCTACGGCCGTTCAATCTGCCGCCGGGCGAGTACTGCATCCCGCGCACGAACAGCATGAAGGAGATGAAAGACCCGGCGTACATCGACAAGCTGAACAAAGGTCCCGTGCTCTTGATGACGGTCTTGCCGAACGGGCCGTTCAACATGGGGAAGAGCCTGGGACTGTGGTTCGTGTACTGCATCGTCGCCAGCATCTTCGCGGGGTACATCGCGGGTCGTGCGCTGGGTCCGGGTGCTCCTTACCTGGAAGTGTTCCGCTTCGCGGGCACGACTGCGTTCGTGGGCTACACGCTGGCGATATGGCAGCAGGCGATCTGGTACAAGCGCACGCCGAGCATTGTCGTCAAGCAAACCATCGACGGATTGATCTACGGCTCCCTTACGGGCGGCGTTTTCGGCGCGATGTGGCCGGGAATTTAGGAATCGCACGACACGCCGGCCCGGGGCGTTTTGAAAGTGAGCCGGGCGAACGTGAAGTCGAGAACGGTGAGCGTATTCATCAAGTGCCCCACATCCGACGTCTACGGCTACGTCTCCGATCCGCGTAACTTACCGAACTGGGCGGCTGGACTTTGCAAATCCATCCGCCAGGAAGGCGAGGCGTGGATTGCCGACGGCCCGCTGGGCGAAGTGAAGCTGCGCTTCGCCGAGGGTAACCTCTT
>JAICFA010000255.1 GCA_025923935.1 Candidatus Krumholzibacteriia bacterium | reverse complement strand
GTGAATCCATAGACGGTATGCAGCAATGCCTTGCGGAAGTCTTTTCCATCCTCGCCCGCGTTCCAATAGATCGCACTCGTCGGAAACGGCTCGCCCGTGCGTGCGATCTCGGAGACGTAGCCGGCGTGGTCGATGGTGTCGTTGGTCATCTCCAGCGGCGGCCCCGCGACCATGACGCCGCCGGCCGCGGTGATGATCAGGAGGGCCAGCGCAACCAAGAACCGTCGGTCGCGGCGCCGAATCGGAACGCGCAGCGGATCGACCCGGGTCGGGTCGGGCGGCGGGGCGACCGCCCACCAGACCACGATCGTGAGCGGAAGCGCCAACCGAAACGCGTCCATCGACGCGCGCGAAAGCGTCCATACGAACGCGCACGCCAGCAGGAACAGAATTCCGTTGGTCAGGACCTGGGTGGTTTTTTCTAGATAATCGTCGGCGCGAAGGCGGGCCGTGCGCGAGATCGCGATCCCCGGCAGCACGATGCAGAACAGCATAACCACGACGATGCCCAGGGGCGCGAAGACGTTCCCCGGCAGCATGGGCAGAAACGCGTAGAACCCCGTCAGCAGGGCGACCAGGATGGACGCGTTCGGTGTCACTCGAGCTATCCGCATCGGATGGTTTCGAACGGGCTAAGGTTTTGTGTTTATAGCAGATATCCCCCCGTGCTAGAATAGGAAACTTGAAGGCCCAGGCAGTATGAAGGTCTGTATCGTTTCGCTCAACATCGTCCCCTTTTTTGTCCGAACCCCCGAGTCCAAATTTGGCGGCGCCGAAACCCAGGCGGGCTTCCTCGCCCGGGCGTTCGAGTCGGCGGGGGCGGATGTCGTGCTCGTGGTGGCCAATAAGAAAGAGAGCGATCGGTTGCCGTACCGCTCCGAGAACGCATTTGTCTCTGAGCAGGGCCTACCCGGTTTGCGATTTGTCTATCCGCGCATGCACGGCGTCCTCGAGGCCATGCAGCGTGCCAACGCGGATGTGTACTATCAGCGCAACGCCGGTGCGGTGACAGGAATCGCGTCGTGGTACTGCCAGCGGCACAACCGCGTCTTCGTTTATGGAGCGGGCAGCGACACGGATTTCTCGATGCGCGAAGTTATCATGTCGGGAACCTCGAGCTGGCGCGACCGCTTCCTGTACATGTACGGGCTGCGCCGCGCGGACGGCGTCGTGGTCCAAAACGAGCAGCAAGCGCAAGCGTGCCGTGAGTCGATTCAGCGCGAGGCGCGCGTCATTCCCAACGGTATTGCCGTGGGCAACGGAGATGCGCCCGTGTTACGACGGACGGGGCCGGTGACGTGGATCGGTGCCCTGCGCGCCGTCAAGCAGCCCGCCATGTTCTTGGATTTGGCGCGAAGGCTCCCCGAGCTTCGTTTCCTCATGGTGGGCGGGCCGGTCGATTCCGAGCCCGAACACGCCGCCCGTGTCCGCTACGAAGCGCGCGACATTCCGAACCTGACACTCACCGGCCGGGTAGCGCCGGAGGAGGTATCGCGTATTCTGTCCGAATCGTCGGTCTTGGTGAACACGTCCCGATTCGAAGGCTTTCCCAACGCCTTCTTGGAAGCGTGGACGGCGGGAGTGCCGATCGTCTCGTTGGTCGACGTGGACGACGTGCTCTCACGCGAGCGTGTCGGTGTGGTGTGCGACAGCGTCGAATCGCTGGCGGGCGCGTTGGCTCGCCTCACCGCCGATCCCGAGCAGCTGATCGCCATGGGAGAGCGCGCCCGCGAGCTGGTAAGACGCCGCTACAGCCCCGAAGTGCTCGGGCCGAAGTACCTCGAGTACTTCGACGAGCTGCTAGCCGCACGGAGATGATGTGCCGCGCCGGTTGCTGATTCTCGACACGGAGCTCGAAATGGGCGGCAAGGAAAAGCTGCTCTACGAGTTCATCGCACGCGCCGACCGCGAGCGGTTTCAAATTGCGGTGTGCTGCCTGCGCCCGGGCGGATACTTCAAGGACAAGATCGTCGCCATGGGGGTTCCGTTCTACGATGGACTGCTGCACCATCGTTTCGACGCGATGGCGTTCCGGCAGCTCGAAGATGTGATTCGCAAAGAGAGGATTGAGTTGGTGGAGACGTTCGCCCACCCGAATACAGTTATTTTTTCGTTTCTCGCTCGCTTGCGGTCGCTGGTGGAGCGCGTGGTGGTGTCGTATCACGCGATGGCGATGGATGCGCGGGGAACCGTGGTGAGGCCGTACCTGCGTCCGATTCTGCGCCGGTTGGATGCCCATCTTGCGGTGGCCGAAGTGCAAAAGCGCAAGCTGGTCGAAGTCGACGGACTGCGCGACGAGTCGGTACGAGTGATCTATAATGGAGTCGATACCGCCGTTTTTCGTCCCGCGGCTGCGGATGAGCGCGACGGCTTGCGCCGCGAGCTGCGGATTCCCACCGATGCCGTGGTACTGGTGTCGGTCGGCTCGCTCAAGCCCATCAAGGGAATCGACGTGCTGCTCGACGCATTCGCGCCGCTGGCGCAGCGCGAGCCGCGTGCACGCCTCATGATCGTGGGAGATGGTCCCGACCGCGCAGGGTTGCAGGCCCGCGCGCGCGAGCTCGACGTCGACGCGCGCGTCGCGTTTCTCGGGCTGCGCGACGACGTACACGCCCTGTTGCGCGTCGCGGACGGGCTGGTGCTCCCCTCGCGAACCGAGGCACTCCCGACGGTCGTGCTGGAAGCGATGGCGACCGGGCTCCCGGTGGTTGCGACCGACGTGGGGGGCGTGCCGGAAATGGTCGAGCCCGAGAAGAGCGGCCTGCTGGTCGCGCCCGAGAACGCCGCGCAATTGAGCGCGGCCATGCAGCGCGTGCTCGGAGACGAGAACTTGCGAAGGAAGCTCGGCGATCGTGGTCGCGCCATCGTGCAGGAGCGCTTCCGCATCGAGACCATGTGTGAGCAGCGCATGAGCTATTTCGAGGAACTGCTCGCTCGTCCGGTTCGGCAAACTATGGCCAGCACCGCATCATGAACGTCATCAAGTTTGTATTCGGCCACCGCGGCGCGGGCAACCTGGTGCGGCGCAGCGTGCAGATCGCGACCCGCTTCGGGCCCAATCCCGAGCGCATGGGCGGGCGTTTCGAGCGCTTCATGGATATTTTGGACGAGCAAGCGATTCGGCCCACGTTCCCGATCACGGCGTTACCCATGAGCCGCAACCCGTCGTTCGCGCACCGCCTGCTCGAGCGCGGCGCGGAGCTCGCGGTGCACGCCTGGTCGCATATCGACCTCTCCGCGCTCGACCTGGAGGGACAGCGTCTGCACATGGGGCGCGCGGTAGATTTGTTCCGCTCGTGCTCGGTGCCGTTCACCGGATTCCGCGCGCCGTATCTCCACTGGAATGACGACACCATGCGCGTGGTGGCCGAGTTTCAGTTCCGCTACAGCTCGAATCAGACGGTGTGGTGGGACGTGCTCGACGTCGCCGCCATGACGCCGCCGCAAAAAGAGGGGATGGAGCGCGGACTCGCGTTCTACCGGCCGGTGCCGGTGTCGGAGCTGCGCGTCTTGCCGTTTCGCCGCGACGGCTTCATCGAGATTCCGGTGTCGCTTCCCGACGACGAGATCCCGCTGGACCGCATGTACATCCACGACGTCGACTATCTGGCCGGCATGTGGCGGCGCATTCTCGCGGCGAGCTACGCGCGCGGCGAGTTGTTTACACTCCAGCTCCACCCCGAGCGCATCGACTTCTTCGCCGATGCGCTGCGCGGGTTGCTCTCCGATGCACGCGCCAAGCAGCCCAAGGTGTGGATTGCGACGCTCGACCAGATCGCGCAGTGGTGGGAAACGAAGGCGCGCAATCGCGCCCAGTTCGTGCGCGACGGCGACGGTTTTCGCGTCGAGGTCGAGGCGTGCGCGGGCAGCACGGTAATCGTCGCGGCCAATGGCGTGGAGCGCAAGTTGATCGAGCGCGTGTTCGACGTCGATTCGACGGCACGGCCGTGCGTGGGGGTAGCACCCGGCTCGAGCCGCGAGGCGGTGGCGGCGCTCACCGACTTGGGTTACATCGTCGAAGTGGGCGAGCGCGCCGACGGGTATGCGGTGCACCTGGGACGCGTCGAGCGCAGCGATTACGCCGCCGTCGACGCGTGCCGCCGCGTCATCGATGAATCGCGCCGGCCCATCGTGCGCTTCGGCGTGTGGCCCGACGGCTGTAAGAGTGCGTTTTCGGTCACGGGTGACATCGACGCGCTCACCATTTGGGATTTCGTGCAACGCTTCCGCGGGTTGTAGCAACG
>JAICFA010000254.1 GCA_025923935.1 Candidatus Krumholzibacteriia bacterium | reverse complement strand
TGCACCGGGCGAGTGGTCACATGAACCAATCGCAGGAGGGCGTGATGCGCGATCCACGTCACCAGGATGACGAAAAAGCTGAACGCAAACGCGAAGTAGGAAGGCCAGAGTGCCAAGAGGGCGCTCCCCAGACTGCCTTCAACTCCCGCATGCGGAAGGCGGATCTCCAGGATTAGCAGTGTAATCGCGATGGCAAAGACGCCGTCGCTGAACGCCTCGATGCGATTGGTACCCTCGGTCAATGAAGCCTCCGGTTTGCCGTCGAACTCTATCGTATCAGCCGCCCAAACTGGACCGCAACCTCGGGCGGATGTTTTGGTTGTGGTGGAAGACGTTGTCCGGGTCGTAAGTGGACTTCACATCTGCGAGCCGGTCGTAGACGGAGTCGCCGTACGCCTCGCGGACTCGTGCCGGGTCTTCGTCTCCGCCAAGGAAGTTGACGTACACACCTTCGCGAAAGCGGCCGAGTGCTGCGAAGAATTCCCTACTCCACGCCGTGTCCGCAACACCGAAGTTGTCGCCGGGCCGCCACACGCCGTCGAGGGTGATCGCGTGCGACGCGAGCCGGTTACCGAACGCGGTCGCGCCCGCGGCCACTCGGCTCACTGCCCCCTTCAGATGAAACAGCGCAACATACGACCGTGGCGAGGTGAAAGAGAATGCGTGATCGACGATCACGTCAATGAGATCGTCGCGTAGCTCCGGAAGGTGGGTGGACTTCCAGTAGTAGTTCCACCCGTGGACGACGGTCGAGTCTATCGCGCGCTGGAATTCCGCGTACGGCGTGGGCCCGACTAGATCGAGGAGTGGAGTTTGGAATGCGCGCAGCGGGCGGAGCACCTGCTTACCGTGCTCAATGGCTCCGGTGTAGCAGGTACCGACCATCACCACGGGGCGCCAGTGGAGATCCTTAGGGATGTCCGGTAGCGGTGGCGCGGTGCCGAATCTCACGACCGTGCCGAGCTCGTGGGGAGCGTCACGAACAAAATCGCGATAAAAGCGGAGCACGTTCTGGGCGTCGGTCGCGTCCCAGAGGATCGGCCCGGCCAGAACCGTGGGTCCGACGGAATGAAGGCGAAACTCGAACGCGGTGACCACACCGAAATTGCCACCGCCGCCCCGCAGCGCCCAAAACAAATCGGGGTGCTCGTTCTCGGACACACGCAGGCGCTCGCCGGCTGCCGTGACAATGTCCGCGGCGAGGAGGTTGTCGACCGTGAGGCCGTACTTGCGCATCAGCCAACCAACTCCGCCTCCGAGCGTGAGCCCAGCAACTCCGGTGTGGCTTACTATTCCGCCGGTGGTGGCTAGCCCGTGCGCCTGCGTCTCATGGTCGACGTCGCCCCACAGCGCACCACCCTGCACCCAGGCGCTGTGCTCGGCGGGGTCGACGCGCACGGCTCGCATTGCGGAAAGGTCAATGACCACTCCGTCGTCGCAAACGGCGGTGCCCGCCACGTTGTGCCCACCGCCTCGTATCGCGATCTCCAAATCGTGCTCACGAGCGAATCGCACGGCGGCGACCACATCGGCGGTGCCCATGCATCGGGCGATCAAGCGCGGGCGTCTGTCGATGGCGCCGTTCCAAACGGCACGCGCGATATCATAGTCAGAATGGTCGGCGGTGATCAGCCGGCCTCGGAACGTGTCGAGTGTCTTCATGGGGTCCTCCTTCTCGATGGCTCAATCGCACCACCGCGGACCCCGGCCGAATAGTCTAGAATCTGGACTTCACAAAGGAAGGCGGGCGCACAATAGTTTTGACATGAGGACGTACGGCCAATACTGCCCCATCGCCCGTGGCGCCGAGATCTTCGCCGAGCGCTGGACACCGCTGATTATCCGCAACTTGTATCTTGGCTGCGGAAGCTTCAGCGAAATCCTGGCGGGTGCGCCCGGGCTCTCGCGAACGCTGCTCTCACAGCGGCTCAAGCAGCTCGAATACTTCGGCATCGTGGAATCGGCGCCCAAGCCCGGCGGGCGCGGGCACCATTATACGCTCACGTCCGCCGGTCACGCGCTCTTCACGGTCTGTCAATCGCTCGGCGAGTGGGGTGCACGTTGGCTCGAGATCGCTCCCGAGAACCTCGATCCCTTTGTGTGCTTGTGGTCGATGTGTAATGCGCTCCGCCGCGACCGTCTCCCGGATCGACGCATTGTCATCCGTTTCGACTTCACCGGCCGCGAGCGCCGTGAGAGGTACTGGCTGCTCATCGAGCTCGGTGACACGGAGATTTGCAAAACGGATCCGGGTTTCGACGAGGACCTCTATGTCAACGCGGAAGCCGAAGCCTTCGTGAAGTGGCATGCTGGCCAGCTCGCGTGGGCCCAAGCTACGCGCGAAGGACGCATCCAACTCGACGGCCCTTCATCGCTCGTAAAGGCCTTCCCAACTTGGAACGGTCGCAGCATGTTCGCGCACATCCGGCCTCTGTCCGCCGGGCGTTCTTGATCGTCAGGGCTTTTCGAAGCCGACGATGAACTTCCAGTCGGGCACGTCGCCCAGACCAATTTTGGTTTCGAAAAACCATTTCGGCGTGATCATGATACCGCCGAG
Source organism: Candidatus Krumholzibacteriia bacterium (assembly GCA_025923935.1). GTDB lineage: Bacteria > Krumholzibacteriota > Krumholzibacteriia > WVZY01 > JAKEHA01 > JAKEHA01. The sequence goes on along the minus strand of JAICFA010000254.1, from coordinate 1,688 downwards.
GATGCTCCCCCCGAACTCGAGGTCGCTTTCGTCCTCGAAGTCGAACCAGTTGAGGGTCAGGCCGGCGCCGATGTACGGCGAATACTTGGAGCTGGTCTTGAAGTTGTAGTGGCCATCCAGGTTGCCCGCAATCATCGTGATGTCGCCGAAACCGACTTCGACGTTGGGGACAATGAAGAAACTTTCCTCGATCGGATGGCTCTTGAAACGGAGTCCGACCAGGAAGTCGTCGGGGTCCAGGGACGCGCCGGCGTGAAAACCGAGCCCCGCGAACGACGGCGTGGCAGCGGCCGCGAGACAGAGCAGCGTAGCCGTAAGAAGCCGTGTCGAGCGTTTCATTGCGATGACCTCCAAGTTAGGGTTGCTGGTCAGCCGGGAATCACGCGGGCGGCGGCACCGGACGCAGGCCGTAGCGCTGCATCACGCCGGCGATGCGCGAAATGTCGGGTGGTCCGGCCGATTTCAATACGTCGGAAACTTCGCGGAAATAGTCGGGTCCCAAAAGGCCCGGCGTGATCACGCTCAGCGAGAGCGTATCGGTAGCGGATCGATTTTCGAATTGGTGAATGATGCCGCGCGGTATGAACAGAACTTCGCCCGGCCCAACATTGATTTCCTTGCCCCCGACCGTCCACACCATGCTTCCCACCAGGCCATAGATGGTCTCGTCGAAGTTATCGTGGCTGTGGGCGACGGGCACGCGCGCACCCGTCGGGACGCGAAACTCGAACATGGTGAACTGCCCGTCGGTTTGCGACGCGTCCAAGCGGTAGCGCACAGTCACCGGCCCGACATTGATGGTTTCGTGCGGGGGGATGGTCGGCATCTTTCACTCCTTGGGTTGAGAGCGCCCAGTATACCGTCTCATACCCCAACACAGCCAGAAGCTAACGCGGCCCCTCGACCTTCAGACGGACCTCGTATTTGTCGGGCGGAATCGGCGCAGTCGATACCGGGTGAGGATGGACGGCCGTCAGCGTGATACGCTGCCCGTACGCGTCGCCATCGCGGGGTTCAGTTGCGGTATTGAGGACCAGTTGAATCGTCGGCCCGTCGCCGTTGAGTGCACCCACCTCGAGCTCGACCTTCGCGTTTCCCTCCCATATGCAGGTAACACCGACGGGGCATCTCGAATCTTCCAGCACGCGGGTGAATGTAATCTCGAGATTGTTGGCCACAACGGTCTCGCCGATACGTACGGTTACCTCTTTAGGACCGGTGGGGGTTCGCGAAAGGTTTCCATCGGATGTCGGCGCGTCCGACTCGCCGCAAGACAGCGCGAGCAGAACCACCGCCGCGGTCCACATGCTTCTCAAGTCACGTCGGATACGCATGTTTTCCTCCTGGTGATGACGATAACCGTCACCACGGGGCTCCGGCCTCCATCAGCGGCGTTTCCGCGCTGGCCGGCTACGCTTCTTTGCTCGAGGAGTCTTGGACTTCCGAGTGGCCTTGGACTTCCGAGTGGCCTTGGACTTCCGAGCACGCTTCGATGCCGGCCGGCTACGCTTCTTTGCTCGAGCCTTTCGAGCGCGCTTCGCTTTCGCCTTGCGCTTCCGCTTCCCTTTAGCCTTGGGGTGAAGCCGCTCTGGCAACTCCGCGTTTCCCGCTGCGCGATTCCATTCCTCGAAGGTTTCCGGCGAGATCTTGCCCTCGATCAATAACTGGGCAAACTTCCTGCGCTGCGC
>JAICFA010000253.1 GCA_025923935.1 Candidatus Krumholzibacteriia bacterium | reverse complement strand
GACACTTTTTTCGTCGACCGGGAGCCGCATATCTCGGCCCGTCCACATCGATTCAAGGAGGAACGATTCCCATGGCACTTCAAATCGGCGATATCGCCCCGGATTTCGACGCCCAAACCACCGAAGGACGCATCAAGTTCCACGAGGGGTTGGGCGATTCGTGGGGCGTGTTGTTCTCGCACCCCAAAGATTTCACGCCGGTGTGCACCACCGAGCTGGGCTACATGGCCAAGATCAAGCCCGAGTTCGACAAACGTAACGTGAAGATCCTCGGCATCTCGGTGGATTCGGTGGACGACCATAAGCGCTGGAAGAGCGACATCGAGGAAACCCAGGGGGCGGCCGTCACCTATCCCATGATCGGCGACAGCGAGCTCACCGTGGCCAAGCTCTACGGCATGATCCACCCTAACGCGGACGGTGTTGCCTCCACCCGTACCGCCGCCGACAACGCCACAGTGCGTACCGTGTTCGTGGTGGGACCCGACAAGAAGGTCAAGCTCATGCTCACCTACCCGATGAGCACGGGACGCAACTTCGACGAAGTTCTGCGTGTCATCGACTCGATGCAGCTCACGTCGAAATACTCGGTCGCGACCCCGGTCAATTGGAAGCGGGGGGACGAGGTCATCATTTTGGGCTCGGTTTCGGACGAGGACGCCAAGAAGAAGTTCCCCGCCGGCTGGCGGTCCCCCAAGCCCTACATCCGCTTGGTCCCGCAGCCAGAAGAAAAGCGCTAACCGAACGCGCCACGATCGTCACCTGAGAAAAACGGGCCCGGCGGACTTCCCATCCCGCCGGGCCCGTGCTATGATTCGAGTCCTTCCGAGAACGATTGCTCGGCCAGCGGGTCGACCCGCCTTGCGGACCCTCGAAACCCGTTGGCTTCTACATAATTGCCTTTTTTAATCGGCCGCCGATCCGGGGGGCGTGCGGGTCGTGGAAAGTGAGCCGGTCGAAGGCATGAAGAACGTCAAGACGGCGGTGGCGCGGGGGTCTGTACTTCCCAAGTCGCCGACAGGAATCCAAGGACTGGATCAAATCACCGGCGGTGGTCTGCCCACCGGCCGGCCCACCCTGGTATGCGGCAGCGCGGGCGCGGGCAAGACTATGCTCGCCATTGAATTCCTTGTGCGCGGTGCTACCGAATTCGGCGAACCCGGGGTCTTCATGATGTTCGAGGAAAACGCGGCCGAGCTCACCGCCAACGTGCGCTCGCTGGGCTTCGACCTCGACACGCTGGTCGCCGAGAACAAACTGCGCCTCGACCACGTCCACATCGAGCGCAGCGAGATCGAAGAAACCGGCGACTACGACCTCGAGGGATTGTTTATCCGAATCGGTTATGCCATCGACTCGATCGGTGCCAAGCGGGTCGTGCTCGACACGCTCGAAGCGCTGTTTTCCGGGTTGCCCAACCACGCCATCTTGCGCGCCGAGTTGCGCCGCTTGTTCCGCTGGCTCAAGGATCGGGGGGTGACCGCCATCATCACCGGCGAGCGCGGCGAGCACTCGCTCACCCGCTATGGCCTGGAAGAGTATGTCGCGGATTGCGTGATTGTTCTGGATCATCGCGTGGTGGGACAGGTTTCCACCCGGCGCTTGCGCGTCATGAAATACCGCGGCTCCGCCCACGGAACCAACGAGTACCCCTTCCTGATCGGAACGAGCGGAATCTCGGTGTTGCCGATCACGTCGATATCGCTCGATCACGGGGCGTCCAACGAACGGGTCTCGTCCGGCATCGCCCGTCTCGATGAGATGTTCGAAAAGAAAGGGTACTACCGCGGCAGCAGTGTGTTGGTGACGGGGACCCCCGGCACCGGCAAGACCAGCTTGTGCGCCGCTTTCGTCGATGCCGCGTGCCAGCGTGGCGAGCGTGCGCTGTGGTTCGTATTCGAAGAGTCGGCGTCGCAGCTGGTGCGCAACATGCGCTCCATCGGAATCGACTTGCAGCGGTGGATCGACGATGGCTCGCTGGAGATCCATGCATCGCGCCCCACGCTGCACGGAATGGAGCAGCACCTGCTCGCGATGCACGACGCGATTCTGCGCGCGCAACCGGGTGTCGTGGCCGTCGATCCGATCAGCAATCTCGCCTTCGAGGCCAACACCGCCGACGTGAAGCCCGTGCTAATGCGCCTCATTGATTTTCTCAAGCAGCAGCAGATCACGGGGTTGTTCACCAGTCTGACCCAAGGCGGCACCCCGGCGATCGAGGACAGCCAGTTGGGTGTCTCGTCACTCATGGATACCTGGCTGCTTTTGCGCAATCTGGAGTACAACGGCGAGCGCAATCGCACGCTCTACGTGTTGAAGTCGCGCGGCATGTCGCACTCCAACCAAGTACGCGAGTTCGTCATGCGGGACACCGGTTTGGACTTGATCGAGGCGTACGCCGGCAACGACCGGGTGCTAACCGGAACGGCGCGTCTGGTGCAAGAAGCGCAGGAGCGCGTGGCGACGCAGCAGCGCCGGCTGGAGCATGAGCGGCGCTTGCGCGCGCTGACGGTCAAGCGTAAAGCACTCGAGGCGCAGATCGCCGCGCTCCAGCTCGAAGCCGAGGCGACGGGCGCGGAAGCCGACTCTGCCGTGTCACAGGAAGCGTCTCACGCAGCAGCGGAAAAACACGACACGCGGGGTTTTGCAGGGCGCCGCGGCGGCGCGGCACGCACCACCGTGAGTGCCATTCGGACCTCGGCGAGGAGGAAGCAGTGAACACACGACTAGCAGACATGGATCAACGACGAACGAAGCCGGAATGGCAGCTGCGGCTCTACGTCGCCGGACAAACGGCGAAATCGACCACGGCGCTGATCAACCTCGAGCGCCTGTGCAAGACCTACCTGGCGGGGCGTTACGAGATCGAGGTCATCGACCTGTTGAAGAACCCGACGTTGGCCGCCGGCGATCAGATTCTCGCCGTGCCCACGCTCGTCCGTAAATTACCGGAACCCATCAAGAAAATTATCGGGGACTTGTCGAATGAAGCCCGTGTGCTCGTGGGGCTCGACGTCAAGCCCATGGATTGAAGGATCATGGACCGTAAACCAAAACCCACCTCCGAAGACGCAGCGCTCGGTACAACCGAGCAACCGCAGTACGAACTGCGTCTTTATGTAATCTCGTCGACACCGCAATCCATGCGCGCGGTTGCGAATATCCGTCGAATTTGCGAGGACCATCTCGCCGGGCGGTACGCACTGGAAGTGATCGATCTGGCCCAGCATCCGTACCTCGCGGAGGGCGAGCAAATCATCGCCGCGCCCACGCTGGTCAAGAAGCTACCCCTGCCGCTGCGGCGCTTCATCGGTGACTTGTCGAAGACCGACCGCGTCCTGCTCGGCCTCGATTTGCGGGAAGCGTGAAAGGCAAGACATGGCGACAAAGGCCGGCCGGGATGTTTCGTTGAGCGACGAGAACGTTAATTTGCGCGCGCGGCTCGAGGAAGCCGAAGCCACCCTACAAGCGATCCGCCGCGGCGAGGTCGACGCGGTGGTGGTGGGCGAGCAGATCTATATGCTCACTACGGCGGAGGCCGCGTCCAACCAGCTGCGCGGCCGCGCGCTCTCGGAAGTGAGCGACGCCGTCATTACCATCGACAACGATTCGCGCGTGACGTGGATGAACGCCGCCGCGGCCCAGCGCTACAGCATCGCGCCGGAGCACGCCCTGGGCCGGCTCATCGGAGACATCTACGAAAACCGCTGGCTACGGCCGGAAGACGAAGTGAGCGCGCGCGTGTCGTTGGCGGAAAAAGGGTATTGGCGCGGCGAATCCGTCCACCATCTGCGGGGCGGAACCAATCTGCACGTCGAAAGCAGTGTCAGCGTGCTGCGCGACGACGCGGGCCGGCGCGTGGGCGTACTGACCGTAATCCGGGATATCACGGCGCGCAAGCACGCGGAATCGGAGCGCGAAGAGCTCCTCACCAAGGAGTCGAACGCGCGCGAAGCCGCCGAGCTCGCCATGCGCGCCAAAGATGAATTCTTGGCCACCGTGTCGCACGAGCTGCGCACGCCGTTGAGTGCCATTCTCGGTTGGGCCGCGATGCTGCAGCGCGGAACGCTCGATGAACCTGCGGCGGCCGCTGCCATCGAAACCATCGTGCGCAACGCCCGTGCGCAAGCGCAGTTGATCGAAGACCTGCTCGACGCGGCGCGCATCATGTCGGGCAAGCTCAAGCCCGAGCTCGAGCCGGTCGAGCTCACGTCGGTGGTTAACACCGCCGTCGAGTCGCTCCGTCACG
>JAICFA010000252.1 GCA_025923935.1 Candidatus Krumholzibacteriia bacterium | reverse complement strand
AACGGCGTCAACGACACCTTGCTGTCCTCTGATGTGAATCCGTACGCAACCGGAATCTTGGTCGCGTCCGCTGACGACTGGATGAACAGGGACGTCGCGTCGATGCTGGCGGGATCCACCGCGCGGCTGAATGTTACCAACGCGGACGTCGACACGCTCACGTTGGTCGAATTGTCCAAAGGAATCACTTCCGCAACCGTGAGCGGGAGCGTGCTCGGGTCGACCACCGCGGTGGCGTTGAAGATGGCCGGCGAGCCGGCAACGCCATCCGCCAGCGCTTCCACCGTCTGCACACCCGGCGTTCCATCCAGGAACCACTGTGCTTCGGCGAAACCGTTCGCGTCGGTTGCGACGACGACGTTGTTGCGCAAGCACAAACCCGGCCCGTCTTCGCACGGCACGCGGAAGAAACCGTTGCCGGTCTGGGCTTCGAAAGACACCGGAATTCCTTGTAGGCCGATGGAGGAACCCGGCGCAGTGACCCGGACGCGAATCGGCGCGGCGAGCTGCGTGCCCGCGACCGCGGTCTGACCATCTCCGGACACGACCGCCATCGCGCCGTCCGCAGCGAAGTCGTACGCACGCACGCGGTCGGCGAGAGGACTCGCGACGTACATGCGCGTGCCGTCCGGCGTGAAGTCGAAGTCATTGCCTTCAGTGTTGTCTTCCGAACCGATGGTCGGAATGATGGGCAGGTACGGCAGATCGAGGTCGAATTGCTCGAACCCACCCGCGCTGGCGCGCACGCCGCGATTTCCATTTGGGACGATGCGCAGAGCGCGAGCAAAGGCGGGCGTACCACTGTCGACGACGGTCTGGTTGTTGAATTCGATCTGGCGGGTCACGTCGTTAATCACAAAACCGAAAAGCGTGGTAATTCCGGTCGTGGTTTCGACCAGATCGCCGAAAACCATCAACCCGTTCGGTCTGGCGTCTAGGTCGAACGACTGGGGAGGGTTCCCCACCACATCGACGGGGAAAAATTGAACCGAATTGCCGAATGCGGGAGAACTCGGGTCGGTGTCGAACACTTGGACGCCCGGCGGCGAATCGGTAGCGACGTAAAGGGCGCGGCCCGAGGGATGGAATTCGGCGTCCATGGCCACATTCGCAGCCAGTGAGAGCGGTCCGATCAGCGTGGGTATGCCGTCCTGGCTGGCGAAGCGCGCGTCCCAGAAGGTGAGAATGTTGACCTCGTTGTCGAAGACGACCACGTGGACATTGTTGGGACTGGTGCGAACAAAACCGCCACCGGCGGCAAACGGTCCCGCGACGACAAACGGCCGAAGCTTCGCGAATTCTGGGTCGTTGGGATCCGCGACGAACGCCTGAAGCGCGTTACCACCTGCGGCAGCGAACAAATACGTGAAGCATGTCTTGCCGTCGGCCGTGATCGCCAAATCGACGATGTTCGCTCCCGGCGAGAACTGCGCGATCTGGCGATGGTAGTTCGCGCTGGATGGGCGGATGTCGTACGCTTCGACCATATCCGTGTTGTAACGAACAAAGAGGACGTCGCCCTTCGGGCTCATTTCGAAATCGTTTACCAGCGACGCGCCGGAAGAGACATTTGGCTCGAGCGTGGCGGCCAGGCGCAACGGCGACGTCGTGGGAGCAAGCACGGTGAAGTTCACCGGATTGCTGATTTGAACGCTGCCATCAGATTGACCGATTTCGACCGTGACTGGGCCCGTGGTCGCGCCGTCGGGTACGTGCACGATGATCTCGCCGGGCAGTATCAGATCGGGGCTCTGAACGACGAGGCCATTGAAATTAACCGCCCACGTGGAAGGCTCCCCGACCCCCGCGACGCTCACCACCAGCACGGTTCCCGGTGGGCCGGCAATGGGATGAAGGTTGGTCAGGGTCGGCCCCACGCCGATGGTGGACACCTGCATACGCGTCGGATTCGCGCCATCGCCTTGCAACAGCGAGAAGGCGAAAATTCCATCGGGTGAAATAGCAACGTCGACCGGGTCGACAGCGGCGGTGATCTCGGCGACGACACTGCGGAAGGTGGAATTGCTCTCCACCAAATCCACGACCTTCAAATCGTCGAAGGCGCGATCGGCCGCGTAAAGATACGACGCGCCGGGAGTGATCGCGAAGCCGCGCAACGATCCCCCCGTTTCGATGTCTTGCACTTCAAACGGGAGCGGCCCCTGGAGATTGACCACCGAGATGTCGCCGTCTTCGTGGGTGACGTAGGCACGCGCACCCGCCGGGTCGACGTTGATGGCGCGCGCACCGAGACCCACGCCCACGCTCGCCGTCGGCAATTGCGTCGCCGGGTCGTAGAAGGCCAGGTCACCGGCCTCCGTGGCATAGAGCAAGCGATCTCCGGACGGCGTAATCGCCATAGCACCGGTGACACCGACCCCGAGGGATGGCACGATCGTGCCGATTTGCTGGCGATAGCTCGGGCTTCCGAGACGAATGTCCCACACCTGAACTTCGGCCTCGTCGGTGGCGATATACGCGCGGTCGCCGCTGGGATCGACCACGATGCCGCGCGGCTGTGCCCCGATGGGTCTCTCCGAGAGAATCGTGTTGAACAATAATCCCGCGGTGGGATCGGTGTTGATCTCGATCAAGCTGCGTGCGTTCGCGCTCACCGCATAGGCACGCGTGCCGAGCGGCGAGACGGCGATGTCGTCGAGTCCGAGGGGGGACGGAATTGACGTGCTGACGAGATAGCCTGTGGCGCCGGGGTCGACCACGACGGCCTCCGCGCCGGAGGCGGTGGCGACGTAGGCGTAGTCGCCACTCGGAGTGAGCGCGATGGCGCGCGGAACGCTGTTGAAAATGGTCTCGCCGGTTTCGTAGCCGCGAGCAACTTCTGCTTGCGTCAAGACGGTGAAGGTCTGTCCGTTGCTGACGGTTAGGTCGGGGTTGGTCACCGTCACGACGCCCGTCGCCGCCCCCAACGGAACGCTGGTGACAATGCGGTGATTGGCGAGCGATGCCACCGTGGCCGGGACGCCGCCGAAGTCGACGGTAGCTCCGTTTTCGAAACCTTGCCCGTTGATCACGAATGTCGCCCCGATCACCCCTTTGTTGGGGGCGAGGCTCGAGATCGAAACCGGCGGTTCGGGCTCGGTCGTCACGTCGAGATTGAAATCTGTCGCCAGCGCGTTGCCGAACTTGTCTTCCAGATCCGTGTCGAACGTCAGCCGATACGGCGTCGAGAACGCGAGCGGCGGCGACGGAATGTACACCACCACCGAGTCGTCGAGCAGCACGGCCAGGGTTCCCGGCTGGGGGGAGTTGGTGGCGGTATCGCGGAACGAAAAGGCGTTCGCCAGCGTGCTGATGTCGACCGGCTCGGAGAACTGCACACGAAACGCGCCGTCGATGGCCACACTGTTGGAGCCGTTGCTCGGGATGGCGGAGATGACGGTGGGCAATGAGGTATCGATGTTGGTGATCAGGTTGGCGGCTGCCACCGGACTGGTCACGCCGACGGTCAGCGCCGTGCGCGCGGTAGCGTCATCCTTGTTCGACTCCGCAGCGTCGTAGTGCTCCGGCACGAAATTTTCGGCCGCGATGTCAGCGATGAGCGCATTGATATTGCCGGGCGCAATAAAGCCGATCGGGGACGTGCCGTTGAGCGGATAAATGGAAACGTAGTAGCTGCCGGAGGGCAGACCGGGGAATGTCGCGGTGCCGTCGGGCAGCGTGTAGTCGCAACCGGTGGTGTCTTGCGACTGCGCGTCGACAATGAAAACGATCGCACCGGGGACGGGTTGGTTGGTTTGCCCGTCGCGCACCAGCACATCGATGCGATTGGCTTGCGTGGTACTGGTACCGTACGCCTTGAGGTACACGAGCTCGTCGTCGGGTTCCAGCGAGCGTGCCGCCAAGCCGCCGGGCAGCACGTAGAACATGGTCGACGACTGAATGGCTGAGTGCGAAATACCGAAGAGGTGCCCGGCTTCGTGCGTGGCGACACTCTGGATGTCGACGCCCGGGCTGCCGCCCACGGTGAAGGTCTTGTTCGGGTTGAACACCATGTCCGCGTCGAAGATCTCGCCTTTGCGATAGACACGGCCGTCGATTAGCGTGTCGGCTTCGAAGCTGGTGGAAAGACCCACCGCGAGCACCAGATTCGAGAACGGATAAGCGTTGTCGACGAAGGTGACAAGATTGATGCGGTCCAGGCCGTTCGAGTTGGTTTGAGTCGTGGTACCGCCGTATGCGACGTTCAAGTCGGTGTTGGAAAGCGACGTCCAGGATGAGAACGCGCTTTGCACGGCGGTGAGATCGCTGCCGTT
>JAICFA010000251.1 GCA_025923935.1 Candidatus Krumholzibacteriia bacterium | reverse complement strand
GACAAGAGGCGAATGATGAAGAGAACGAGAAATACGAAGAAAAGAACCTTCGCGATCGTCGCGGCAACACCCGCGAGTCCCCAGAAGCCCAGGAACGCCGCGATCAACGCAATGATCAAGAATGTCAAAGCAGAGCCTAACATCGTACACCTCCGTGTTGATGAAATGGCGACAACCCAAGCATGTGCGTGGATTCGCTTCGATGCCACTTAAGTAAACATGAGACATTCTTCATCCGCTCTGGGAGTCGTCCGCCGCGGTTCATCCATAGGTGTAAATTCGGTTACATCCTGGTGAATGCACCTAGGCCGATATTGGGGAAGCCCCGCTCTGTCTCTTCCGGAGGTTTACAAAATGCGCTACTTCCGAACGGGCCTCATCGGCCTGGCGGCATTCTTCGCCTGCGCGGGCTTGGCGCGCGCAGCGACGTACCACGTTGCCAGCACCGGGAGCGACTCGAACTCAGGATCACAAGCGAGCCCCTGGAGAACGCTGCAAAAGGCGGCCAACACCGTGCGCGCCGGCGACATCGTCATGGTGGCGAACGGCACGTACGCCGGATTCCAAGTCACCGCGGACGGAACCGCGGCGTCGCGCATCGTGTTTCGCGCGGCCGGTACGAGTGTGGTCATCAATTCGCGCAACGGCAGTACGCCGGATAACGTCAACATCGAAGGAGGCAATTACGTCACGGTGGAAGGCTTCACCGTGAACGACGCGCCGCGCGTGGGCATCCGCGCCGTTATCGCCACCGGTGTGGTGATCAAGGGGAACCGCATCCAGCGCAGCGGCCTGGACGGCATTCTCACCGGCTATACCCCCCAGATTCAGATCCTCGACAACATCGTCTCGGGGTCGGCGCAGGAGCACGGCATCTACATCAGCAACAGCAACACCGCCAGCGACAACCCGGTGGTGCGCGGCAACGAGTGCTTCGACAACAATCAGAATGGAATGCAGTTCAACGGGGATTGCTGGGAGGACGGCGACGGCATCATCTCGGGTGCCGTGATCGAGGAGAACATCATTCACCACAACAATTGGAAGGGGTTTAGCCTCATTTCGCTGCAGAACTCGACAATCCGCAACAATCTGGTCTTTGAGAACGGCTTGTCCGCCGGCGCCGGCGGCATCCACCTCGCGGACCAGCCCAATTGCGGAAAGCCCAGCAACAATAACGTGGTGGTCAACAACACGGTCTACGAGCCGCGGATTGCGTGCATTCGACTGACCAACGGGTCGACCGCCAACAGAATTTTCAACAACGTGCTGGTGGCGTCGAGCCTCGACCGCACCATTGCGGACGAGTCGGGCGGAAACTACATCGACACCGCGTCGAACCTGCGGCGCACGTCGAAGAGTGGGCTGTTCGTCAGCTCGACCGATTATCACCTGGCGACGTCGAGCCCGGCGCTCAACATCGGCAAGACGAACTTTCAGAGCGCGAGCGCGCCGATGATCGATATCGACGGCATCGCGCGCCCGCAGGGCGCTCAGCACGACGCCGGTTCCTATGAGAAGGGCGGCACGGCGACCCCGGTCGGCGACACGCCGTCGGCGGGGATCGTGCTCGAGCAGAACGCGCCCAATCCCTTCGGCTCCACCACCCGTATCGCCTTCGGGATCGATTCCAACGCGGAAGGGCGAGTGAGCCTCGAGGTCTTCGACGCCGTCGGCCGGCGCGTGCGCACGCTAGTGACGGACGAGCTGGTGTCGGGAACGCAAACCGTGGGGTGGGACGGCCGCGACGATCGCGGCCAGGCCGTCTCGTCGGGTGTTTACTTCTACCGGCTGACGGCACCGCAGGGAGTCGTCACGCGCCGGATGACGTTGGTTCGCTAAGGGCAGGAAAAAGGGTACGACGCCGGTATGCTGCGAGTCGTGATGCAACGTCCACCGGCGTCGTACCCGGGCGGTCTGGCGAAAAAAATCCTAGTTCGTTTGCATGCTACCGGACGTGCCCATTGTGTCCGGTTCCATGCGTGCGCTGGTGTCCGAGCTCGTGCGATCGATCGCTGCGTACTGCTCGCGCAGATCGCGGTACTCGGTTTCCAAAGATTCCTTCAGTGACAACCAGCGTTGATCGCTCGCGTCGGCCATCTCGTCGAGCTGGCCTTGCAAGGTTCGCTGCTGCTTCCGAAGTGCTGCGACGTGCGCACTATCCTCCGCGGCGTAAGCGCGCGATGCGATGCCGCGATCAAGCTGTCTCAGTTTCCCCTCCATCACGGCGTGAAACTGGCGCCGCGCCTCTCTCGAGGCGCGGTTCTCATCCCGTGTGCCGCACGCGGCCAACAGGCTCGCGGCCAGCACCCAAGTCAGCAGGACGTGCCTGCTACACTGCATGGGCGCAGGTAGACGCCTCGTACAGCTCGTCGGGATTGTGCACGCACATGTAGCGGTCGTGAATACCGAGCCAACCGCGACGGCGAAACACGTTCAAGGTGCTGCTCGTCACTTCGCGCGTGGCACCGATCATGCTGGCGATATCCTGCTGCGTGAGCAGTACGTTCACCTTGGTGCCGCATTGCAGCGACTTGGGGAATTCCTTGCACAGACGGAGCAAGATGCGCGCGGTGCGAGCCGGGACGCGGCCCGACATTTCGTCGAGACGGTCTTCCATCTGGCGCACGCGCTGCGAGCGCACGCGGCTAATTTCCGATTGCAGGCGCGTGGTGCCGACGATCTGCTCGAGTTCGCGCATGCGCACCCGGGCAACCACGCTGGGCTGCAGGGCGACGATGCTCACGTCCTCGCGATAGTCGGAAACCGGCACGCCGTAGGCCTCACCGGGCTTCATCAAGTACAGGATCGTCTCGCCGCCGTTGCCGTCCAGACGCGAGACCTTTGCGAGGCCGTCCATCAAAAAGCACAGATGCGCGTCGTCGTTGACGACGGCGATGCGGCTGCGCTTCTCGACGTTCTGAAAACGGGTCATTCCGGCCACGCGGGCCAGATCGGTGGACGAAACATCCCTGAACATCTCCATGGTGCGGAGCGAAGCGCATTCGACGAGCTGAGCGATTTCGGGTGCTCCGACTCGACGGGCGCCGTTGGGCGTTGTGGCTGTCAACATGGGCGACTCCTTTCGCCAGGGTCTAGAATTTGCTCCCTGACAGGATGGTCCCGAAGCCCGTTGCGTGACTACTGAAGTGATAGTTATAATGGGTTCATCCCGGCTTCATGCATTCTTCAGAAGTGCCCCTGCCCTCGAGGCTTTAGACTCTGGAACCTGTAGTACCTCGCGAAAGGAACTTCCCACCATGCGCGTACTTGTCGTCGAAGACAACCCCAAGATGGCCGAGGCTATCCGTAAGGGGCTGATCCAATACAACTACTCAGTGGACGTGCTCGACAGCGGTTTCGAGGCCGAAGACGCCGCCGCTGCGGGCCGCCACGATGTCATCGTGCTCGACCTCATGCTCCCGGACCGGGATGGGGTCGACGTGTGCCGGAACCTCCGGCGGCGCGGGGTGGCCACGCCGATCCTCATGCTGACCGCCCTGGCCGACACCGAAAGCAAGGTGGCCGGGCTCGACGCCGGCGCCGACGACTACCTCACCAAGCCCTTCGAGTTCGAAGAGCTGGTGGCCCGGGTGCGCACCCTCATGCGCCGCGGCCAACCCGTGGAAAGCGGGGTCCTCAAGTACGGCGATCTCGAGTTCGACCTGAACCAGCGCCGCATCACGCGCGCCGGCAAACCGATTCGCCTGTCCAACAAGGAAACCGCTCTGCTCGAGTATTTCATGCGCAATCCCGACCGCGTGGTGGCGCGCCAGACGCTGGTGCAGAAGATCTGGGACAGCGAGTACCAACCCGCCAGCAATGCCATCGACGTACACATTTCATCGCTCCGCAAGAAAGTCGACCGCGACTTTTCGGAACCGTTCATTCACACCGTGGTCGGCGCCGGGTATCGATTCGGTCGACCGCACGGAGACGGGGCCGCGCCCGTTTCGGAGCCAGACGTCGACGCCTAAGGGCTCGTCGTGACCAGACTACCGCTTCGACTCAAGCTGACCGTTTGGTTCGTTACCGTGTTCGGGGTCATCTATCTCGGACTGGTCGCGATGGTATTCGTCATCGGCCGCACCTGGCAGGCGCGCGTTCTCGACGAAGCGATTGTGTCGATGGCGCGCGGTGTGGGGGGCCTGCTGGTGGACATCGAGGGAGATTTTTCCGACCTCGACCTGGGCCCGTATCAACCAACTGACCGTGAATTCATATTGCTCGCGGTGCGCGACGGCAGCGGCCGCGTGGTGGCATCCGACTTGCGCGTCGACACCAGCGCCCTTCCGTCG
>JAICFA010000250.1 GCA_025923935.1 Candidatus Krumholzibacteriia bacterium | reverse complement strand
CTGGAGCGGTGGCCCGAGTCGGGAGTTCCCGAGAACCCCGGGGCCTGGCTCATGGCCACCGCCAAGCGCCGCGCGATCGACAAGCTGCGCCACGGACAGCTCGCCGAAAAGAAGCACGAAGAGCTGGCACGCCAGATCGAAGCGAGTCCGCCGGAAAGCGACGTGCACGACGCCCTCGACGATCCGGTGGGCGACGATCTCTTGCGGCTGGTTTTCATCGCGTGCCATCCCATCCTCTCCACCGAAGCGCGCGTCGCGCTCACACTGCGCTTGCTGGGCGGTCTCAAGACCGACGAGATTGCTCGCGCCTTTCTCACCAGCGAGACCACCATCGCGCAGCGCATCGTGCGCGCCAAACGGACGCTAGCCGAGGCGCGCGTGCCCTTCGAAGTGCCGCGCGGCGACGAGCTCAAGGCGCGCTTGTCGTCGGTGCTAGAAGTCATCTACTTGATCTTTAATGAAGGCTACTCCGCGACCGCGGGCGACGATTGGCTGCGTCCGACGTTGTGCGAAGAAGCGCTGCGGCTGGGACGTATCCTCGCTGAGCTGGCGCCGGCGGAGGCGGAAGTCCACGGGCTGGTGGCGTTGCTCGAGATTCAAGCCTCGCGATCAGGTGCGCGCGTCGGACCCGGCGGAGAACCGGTGCTCTTGCTCGAGCAAGACCGCGGGCGATGGAATCAGTTGCTCATTCATCGCGGTCTCGCGGCACTCGAGCGCGCGGAAAAATTGGGTGCTGCACTGGGACCGTACGCGCTGCAAGCGTCCATCGCCGCCTGCCACGCGCGCGCGCGCACCGCGGACGAGACCGACTGGGAGCGCATCGTGGCGCTATACGACGCGCTGGTGCAGCTGATTCCGTCGCCGGTGGTCGAGCTCAACCGCGCGGTCGCGGTGGCGATGGCATTCGGCCCCGCTGCGGGGCTGGAGCTGGTGGAGGCGCTGGCGGGAACACCGTCGCTGCAATACTATCACTTGCTGCCGTCGGTGCGCGGCGACTTGCTGGCCAAGCTGGGACGGTTCGAAGAAGCGCACCGCGAATTCTTACGCGCCGCGTCGCTCACGCGCAACGCGCGCGAGCGCGACCTGTTATTGAGCCGTGCGAGCAGCAACGCGCGCGCGGCGGGGAACAACCACTAACCCTAGGAGGAATGTCATGGCGTACGTCGATGGCTTCGTAATTCCGGTTCCGAAGAAAAACCTGGCGGCCTATCGCCGCATGTCCCAGCAGGCGGGAAAGGTCTGGAAGGACCTGGGTGCGCTCGAGTATCGCGAGTGTGCGGGCGACGACCTGGTGGGCAAGATTGGTGGGCTATTTCCCAAAATGACGAAACTCAAGAAGAACGAGACAGTCGTGTTCTCGTGGATCGTCTACAAGTCGAAAGCGCATCGCAACGCGGTCAACAAGAAGGTCATGAAGGACGCGCGCATCGCGCGCATGATGAAGCAGCCCATGCCGTTCGACGACAAGCGCATGGCTTGCGGGGGCTTCAAGATGATCGTCGATATGTAGGCGTTACTGCGTGAGCGGGATGAGGCGGCGTCCCTTCTCGTCGATACGGAGGTCTTCGCCGAAGCGACGGGAATCCTTCAGGATGATGCGGCGTTCGCCGACCACCAACTCCACAAAGTTCGCGGACACCGGAACCTCGATCTCGTAGCTGGAATTGAGGCCGGTGTTGTCGACGTCGAGGCGGTCGGAGCTGGTCAGCGTGAAGCGCGGTGCGCCGCCGAGGGCGCGAATGGTGACGTTGAAGCCGTCGGTGGGCGTGAGATAAACGGTGCCGCTATCCTGCGGCGCGGCCATGACGATGGCGAAGCGCTTCGACGGGGGGATGGCGATACCGGAGACCGACGGGACGAGGGTGGTGGTATCCACGGTGTCGACCGGTTCATTGGCCTCTTCGACGGGAGCCTGGTCGCCACCGACAAGGCCGCCGAGCTTTTTGAACCATCCCGGCACCGGCGAGCCGGGGATGGCGTACGCGGCTCCGCCCAGCACGACGATCAACACCACTACCGCGGCCCGGCGGATCCAAGCATTCCGCGCGGGTCGCCCATATTCGCGAGTCGTCGGCATCACGGTATTGATATCACGGTGTGGGGGCCTGTGATCAAGCCTTTCCAGCAGGTCGAAGACTTCCCGCTCCTCGCGCTCCCCTTCCGCCACTCGACCCGTACACAGCTCGCACGACTCTAGGTGCGTCGCGACCTCGGCGCGCTCGCGCGCGGACAGCTCGCCGTGCAGGTAACGCTGAATCTGTTCGTCGTTAAGATGCATCGGCCCGTGCCTCGTAATTGTCGCGGAATGCGCGCTTCGCGCGTGCCAAGAGTGTGCCCACGCTGGTTTCTTGGATCTGGAGTGCCGCCGCGATCTCGCGGTAGCTGTATCCCTCCGCGCGCAACAGCAGCAGGTGTCGGTCGCGCTCGGGCACGCGGTCGAGTGCCCGCCGCACGCGCTCTTGCAGTGCCCGCGTTTCCGCCGACGGTGTCGTTTCTACCGCGCGGTCGGAGAACATGGCCGCATCCGGAACCACGTTCAGAAGATGTCGGCGCCGCGAATGCGTCGCGTGGGCGTTGCGAAACAGATTCATGGCAACGGTGACCAGCCATGCGCCCGGTGTATCGGGAATGGATCCGCGCTGGTAGAGCTTGATGAAGGTTTCTTGCGCAATGTCCGCCGCCAGGTCCGGGTCACCGCTCAAGCGATCCATGTATCGGTACACGCGCGTGAAATGCGCGTCGTACAGCTCGACGAAGTCGTCGCGGAACGACCGTGTCATGGGCATCCGTCCCTAGGGAACCCGCGAGCGAGCCCGGGTGTGACGACGGTCGCGCCGGAGGCTACGACGGAGGCGACGTCAAAAATGCCAGTCAATGCCGACCACGAGGGGAGAGATGGGGACCATGTCGACGTTGCTGCGCCGTCCCGTCGCGGGATCGACGGTCACCGTCATGACGTTGCGGCGCCCGAGCAGGTTGCTGGCGGTGCCGAACAGACCCATGCGCCCGCCGTACCCGGCCAGGCTCACGTCCCATTCGCGCCGCACGCCCAGATCGAGGCGAAAATACGACGGCAGCTCGGTGCCGCCCAGGTCGCCCGACCACGCCGCCGGATTGCCCGCGAACTCGCAGCCGCTGTCGATCAGGTTGCACGACTCCCATTCCAGCGAGCCCAGTGTGGCGGTGGTGCGCCGTCCCATCAGGCCTTGAAAACCGAGCCGGAAGGTGGTGTTCCGCGACGGCGTGAAAACGAAGCCGGCTTGCAGGGCGTGCGAGCTGCCGTAATTGGGAGCGTAATCGTCGCGCGAGTATTCCAACCGCACCCGTTGGTAGGCGTAGCTCGCGAGCACGAGAACGTGTTCGCTGGCCGCTTCCGTCTCCAGCGAGACACCGTGCGCCACACCGTCGCCGGTGGCGAATCCGGTCGACGAATACGGTCCCGCTTCGCGCGGTGCGACCAGTGCGAGGCCCGCGAAGTCGCGCGTGTAGCCTTGCGCGCCCACGCGCAGCCAAGGACGCGGGCGGTGCTCCGCGGCCACGATGGCGATGTCGCTGGTCGCCACCGGCACCCCACCGGCCGCGAGGTATAAGTCGGCGGGGAACACGTTCGACACCACCGACTCGGAGTTGCGCAGCGACTGCGCGAACTGGTGCCGTCGCGCCACCGATCCCGAGAGCACGACCGAGTGCGCCGCACGCCAGCTGAGCTGTGCGGTGGGGCCGAGGTAGGTTTCGGCGGTTGCGTACGCGGCGGCCAGCGATGCGTCGAGCGCTACCGTAGCCGACAGCCGGCGATGGTGCTCGACGAAACCGGTGGTAACCGGTGTCACGTGCTGCAGCGAAAACGCCGCACTGGTATCGGAGTCGAGGGTGTACGCGGTCTCGATGCGCTGCGCGCGCACGCCGAATGTCGAGAGTCCACCGAGTGCGATCACATCCAGTGTCGCCACCACGCCGTGATCCGCGCGCCGCGAGCCCAAGCGCTCCACCGCCTCGCCGCCGACCCACGCGACGTTCGCATCGCCGCGTGCGGTCCATCCGCGTAACAAGAACGAGACGCGCTGCGACAACGGTCGCGACCATTCTCCACCCACGGATACTCCGTTCCACCCGAGCGCGTGGCGCGGTGCAGCGACCGGCACGGTGTCGGCGCCTTCCGGCACCGCCGACACGTCGAGAGCGGTGCGGCTGCCGTATCCGATCACGCGCGCGCCGCCGCCGCCGAGCGGCGTTTCCAGCTTCGCCAGCCAGTCAACGTTGTGGCCGTTCAAGTGCGAGGCCTCGGTGTTGTGCAGAACGAGTCCCG
>JAICFA010000249.1 GCA_025923935.1 Candidatus Krumholzibacteriia bacterium | reverse complement strand
GGATCCACGGCACTGCCGGTCCGTTTTCACATCACGCGCGAGAGCTGGGAGTGGCGCAATGCCATCGTCGATCGCGCGTACCGGTGGGCGCAGGCGGAAGAGGGGCGCAAAAGTTTGTATGTATGGGCGGCCGACCAGGCGCGGCCCTCGCTCGGCCAGCGCATCAAGCACGGCGTGCACATGCGCCTGCAGCGGCGCGCGCTCTTCGACGCCTTCGTGCAATTCGGGGACGCGGAGCGCGCGGCCTGTGTACAACTCATCAATCGATTTCGGCCGCACGCCATCGTCGGTTACACCGGACAGCTGGTCGACATCGCGCGTTACGTGCGCGACCATCCGGGCATACTGACGTGGAAAGCGAAAACCTTGGTCAACGCGGCGGAAGGGTTGCAGCCGGGGCAGCGCGAGCTTCTTCAAAGCCACCTGGTTGAACAAGTGTTCTTGTCATATGGCTGCCGCGAGTTCATGAGCATCGGAATGGAGTGCGACCGGCACACTGGGTATCACGTGAACACCGACAATGTGCGCGTCGCGGTGGTGGACGACGATGGGCGAGAGGTTCGGCCCGGGGAAGAGGGGCGAATCGTCGTCAGCGACTTCCACAACGCCGCGACCCCGTTCATCCGCTACGAGATCGGCGACATCGGTGTCATGGCGCCGCCGGACGAGCGGTGCGCATGCGGATTGCCGTTTCCGCTCCTCACATCGGTCGACGGACGGCTGCAGGATGTGGTGCACACGTCGAATGGACCGGTCAGTGCCTTGTATGTGACGTACACGATGCGACAGTTCGACGATTGGATAGAAGGCTACCAGGTGGTGCAGGACTCGAAGGACCGGATCAAGGTGCGCCTGTTGACCAAGACGGACTTTACTCCGGAGCGTCTGGCGCCGGTGGAGGGGCTGCTGCAGAAGAAGCTCGGGCCGGGCATGCACATCGAGTTCGAGCGCGCCTCCGAGCTTGTTCGCAGGCGCAGCGGGAAGGTCGCCCTGGTAATCTCGTCGATCGAGGCAACTACAGGCGTAGGGCCCACGTAGACAATTACAAGCGCGCGCCCTACAATGGCGCGATTACCACGGAGACCCCTTGACCAAGACCCTCCAACCCGAAGACGTCATCGCCCAATACCGCGTCGTCGGCCCGCTCGGTGCAGGCGGCATGGGCGAGGTTTACCTCGCCCAGGATCAGATGTTGGAACGCAACGTCGCGCTCAAGGTGCTACCGCCGGACTTGGTCAAGAGCGAAGACCGGGTGCGCCGCTTCGTACAGGAAGCGAAGTCGGCGTCGTCGCTCAACCACCCCAATATCGTCACCATCTACGAGATCGGCGCGGAGAAGGTGAAGTCGAGCAGCGGCTCCGAAAGCGGGCCGTTGCAGTTCATCTCGATGGAGCTGGTGAGCGGCAAGACCCTCGCGGCGAAAATCCACGAAGAAAAAACCGACCTCCGCACGCTGCTCGGTTACATGGCCCAGGCGGCGGAAGGAATCGCGAAGGCGCACGCAGCGGGGATCGTGCATCGCGACTTGAAGCCGGGAAATATCATGGTGAGTGATGACGGCTTCACCAAGGTGCTCGACTTCGGGCTCGCGAAGCTGACCGAGAAGCGACTGGAATCCTCGTCGGCGACGGCGATGACCGAAGTCGCCGATCTCACCAGCGAAGGTGCCGTGCTCGGGACGGTCCACTACATGTCGCCCGAGCAAGTGCAGGGCAAACCGGTCGACCATCGCTCCGACATTTTTTCCTTCGGCTGCTTGTTGTACGAGGCGGCCACGCGCCGGCGTCCCTTCCTCGCGGATTCGAACGTGGAGACGATGCACAAGATCCTCCACGACAAGCCCGCACCCATCGAGGAGATCAATCCGCACGTTCCCGCGGAGCTGCGTCGTCTCATTCGTCGCTGCCTGGCGAAAGCACCCGATCAGCGTTTGCAATCGATGAAGGATCTCGCCATCGAGCTGCGCGAGCTGGTTGACGAGTACGACACGTTGTCGTCCTCGGCAACGTCGGCGACGACGACCGGAGGAGGAATGCGCGCGCTTCCTGCGCCCAAGCGACGCCCCGTGGTTCCGATTCTGATTGGCGCACTGGTGGCGGCCGCCATCGCGGTGGTCTTCCTGACCACCCGGCGCGACGGGCCGCCCGCGCCGGTGCCGTTCCAAAACATGCGCGCCGCCACGCAGACCAGTCGCGGCGACGTGAACTTCACCGCGTTGTCCGCCGACGGACGCTATCTCGCTTACGTTGCCGGTGCTGCGGGTCAAGCGACCATGCGCGTGCGCCAGGTCGCGACCGGAAGCGACGTCGAGATTCTTCCCATGTCGAACGCGGGCCTGGAATCGCCAAGCTTTTCGCCCGACGGCAACTATCTATTTTATTTGAAACGTTCGCCCGAGCAACCGGCCTATCGTCTACTGATGCGCATCCCATCGTTGGGCGGATCGGAAGAACAAAAGGGCTTCGACGTCGATTCGCGCGCGTCGTTCTCGCCCGATGGAAAAAAAGTGTGCTATCTGCGCGGTGTGCCGCAGGAGAACAAGTTTTCGCTCCTCGTGCTCGACCTCGACAGCGCCAAAGAGAAAGAGCTCGCGAGTGTCAGGCGCCCCGAGCAGCTCGCGGGCGAACCGTCGTGGTCTCCCGACGGCAAACGCATCGCCGTGTTCGCTGTGACGCAGGCGCCCGTGAAATCCACCTTGGTCATGTTCGATGCGGAAACCGGCGCGCGCAAAGACTTCTTCTCGAAGCAGGACGCGATCTTGGTCGAGTGCGCGTGGCTTCCCGACGGAACCGGCCTGGTTACAGCGGGCACGATCGTCAACGAGGGCCTGCGCAGCCAGGTGTTTGTGATCACGTACCCGGGCGCCGAAGTGCGGCGCGTGACGAACGACTTCGACGAGTACAGCCAAGTGTCGGCGGCAGCGGGTGAACGCGGGGCGATTGCGGCGGTGCGGATCAGCCAAATCTCGAATCTGTACCTCGCCGATCCCGCGGACGGCACTACCCGTCGGCTGACGAGCGCGACCAGCCCCGAGCATTCGGCATTTGGACTGGAGGTTGACGACGAGGGAGTCGTGTTTCCGGCCGTCAACGACCATCGCATGGGAATCGCGAGGATTCCGTTTGCCGGCGGCGAGCCCAAACGAATCTCGGTGGGTGCGGGGCACGCCACCCAAGTGTGGGCGCGCGCCGACCGCATCGCATTTCAGCGCTACGACGAAGGGGAGCAGCACATCTGGCGCGTGAATCCGGACGGCAGCGGACTGGCGCAAGTGACCAACGGCACCGGCGAAGTGATGCTCGATTTTTCACCCGACGGCGAGCTGATCAGCTTCGCACGGGGCGACTCCGCCGTGAGCGTGTGGGTGGTTCCGTATGCGGGAGGCGAGCCCAAGCAGATATCGTCCAAAGCGATCTTCGGCGCCGGAGCGTTTACGCGCGACGGAAAAAACGTCGTCGTGGGCGAGTTCGACACGGACGAAAAAGGTTTGATCAGTTTTTTGGTTCGCATTGTGTCGGTTGACGGGCACGAAGTGGCTCGCTTTCCGCAACCGCCCTTCGTCATCGATCCCAACGAGGCCCCGAACGAGGATTGGACGTTCATTCACCGCGATGACCCGGCGCGGAACCTTTTTACGTTCAAATCCGACGGCTCGATCAAACAGCTGACCCATTTCACCGACGGGCGCCTGGCCGATCACGAATGGTCGCGGGATTTGAAGCGCATTGCGGTCGTTCGCCGCGACGCGGGGGGCGAGAACCTTTGGATCGTCGATCCCGACGGAAGAAACCCGCGGCAGCTGACGCACTTCGACGACCTGGACATCGTGCAGATCGAGTGGACGCGCGACAGCCAGCGCATCGCCATTCGTGCCGGCACGCAAAGCCGCGACGTCGTCCTGATTCAAAACTTCGACTAACCCGCTAGCGCGCGATCACCAGCTTGCGCGTAATCGTCTCACCAGCCGCTCGCACCCGGCAGAAGTAAACGCCGCTCGGCAGCATCCGCCCCGCGTCGTCACGGGCCTCGATCACGATGCGCGAGGCCGCCGTGATTTGACGCGACATCTGCGTGCGCACACGGCGTCCGGCTACATCGAAGACGTCTATTTGGACCGTCGCCGGCGAATTCAACTCGACATCGAGCCACGCCGTGCTCGACATGGGATTCGGATAGATCTCGCTGGCGTGCAGCGACGGCGCGCGGCCTAGGACCGATGTCGTGAACGGCAAACTGCCGGACGAGAGGATGCGCTGGCCGTAGATATCGTAGGGCTCGGTGCGGTGATCGTTCCACACCACAATCGCGCCGCCCGCCCCGTCCGACGCAATTTG
>JAICFA010000248.1 GCA_025923935.1 Candidatus Krumholzibacteriia bacterium | reverse complement strand
GCTGGGACGGCCCTACCGTTCGCGCAAGACCAACGAGAGCGCCTTGGAGGAGCTCATCGAGCACGCCGGCACGCAGTTCGACCGCGACGTGGTGGAGGCTTTCGTAGCGGTACTCAAGGAAGACGGCAAGATCGCCGCGCGCGACGAGCGCGAGCTGGTGAAGAAGTTGCGCGACGTGCCCGTGGGCGCGACTCACGAGTGAGCTCGAGGGCGAACTAAGAATGATCCAGCACCTGCAGACGGCGCACGTGCCCAGCGCACCCACCGAGTACTTGGTGGTGGCGGGCGTGTTGGTCACCCTGGTCTTCTTGACGCTGTGGCGCGAGACCATGGCGACCAGCACGTCGATGTTTTTCTCGCGTACCATGGCGGCGCTGGCGTTCGCGACCAGCCGCATCACCGTGGTGGTCTTCGCTGCGACGATGCTGGCGCACCCGTCGGGGCCTCCGTTCCTATACCTGCTGCTCAACTTCGTGTCGTTGTACCTCGCCGCGCGCTGCATGCCGGCGGGGATTCACGACACGCGCGCGGCCTTCGCCGAAGGGGCGAAGAGCGCCGCGGACGACGCCCACGTCGCCGTGGAAGAGGCCGAGTGGCGCGCCGTGAAGTATCAGACCGCAGTATTCGGTCTGGCTGCCGGACTGGTGTACGTCGTCGTTCCGCACGACAGCTGGGGTGGTTTCTCCGCGCTCGGATTCATAGGCGCCATCCTGCTCGGAGCCACCATTCGCGTGAGCGGCGCGCTGTTCATGACGGCACGCACCGCCATCGCCGAAGTGCGACCGGTGCTCCTGATGTTCGTCGGCGCACTGGTGGTGTCGTGGCTGTTGGTCGTGGCCGCCGGCACGACGTCCGGCGCCACCGCGGGCGCCTTGATCAAGGCGGCTCAGATCGCGGACATCTCTGCACTCGTGACTGCGCTGCTCGCGCTGCAGACCAACTACATCGTGATGGGCACGCGCATGCAGCGCGAAGCGGAAGAGCGCGACCACGAGATCGGCCAGACGCGCGCGGAGCTGAATCTGTTGAACCGCGTCGCCTCCGACATGTACGAGGATTCGCACTCGATGATTCGCCGCCAGCAGGACCATTCGCGCTCGCTCATCCGCCGCGCGGAAAATTTGGAGCGCATCCTCGAAATCGGCGTGCGTATCCAGCAGCACAAGAACGTCAAGGAGCTGCTGCAAATGGTGGCGGAGCTGGTGCGCGAAAACCTCGGGTTCAACACCGTCGTCATTCGCGTGCTGAACCCGCGCACACAGGCGTTCGAGACCAAGGCGTACGTCGGCCTCAATCCCGAGGCGCAGGACACGGTCATGAATCACCGTCTCTCCGTGGTCGACTATGAACAAATGATCGACCCGCGCGCGCGCGTGAGCCGGAGCTACTTCTTGAAGAGAGCGGCCACTTCGCCGCTCGGCGACGCGGTGCTCAGTGACGACCCGGCCATCGTGAGCGACCACTGGGAGGACGTCGAGCGGCTGATCGTGCCGCTCATCGACGACGACGCTGGCGAGCAGACCATCGGCTACGTCTCGGTCGAAGAGCCGGGCGACCCCCATCGCTCGGCGGTCGACGTGATCGACACGCTGGAGACCATCGCCACTCTGGCGGCGGTGGCCATTCGCAACTTGAACCGCCACCGCGAGGTCGGCGAGAAAAACGAAAAGCTCAAGCAGTACGCCGAAAAGCTGTCGAGCTTGAACAAGATGAAGTCGAACTTCGTGGCGACCATTTCGCACGAGTTCCGCACGCCGCTGACATCCATCAAAGCCTACTGCGAGACGTTGAACAAGAACGCCGAGTCCATCGACCGGCAGATCCTGAAAGAGTTCTTGAAGGTCATCGAAGAGGAAAGCACGCGCTTGATGACGCTGATCGAGGACATCCTGGACTTTTCGCAGATGGAATCGGGAGCGGTCCGGTTCGAGCGCACCGCCTGCAACCTGAACGAGATCGTCACCGTGGCCGCGAACGAGCTGGAAAAAAACTTCGAAAGCAAGCGCATCACCCTGGAGACCCGCTTGCCCGTCACCCAGGTGAAGATTCGCGCCGAACGCGACCTGATGAAACAGCTGGCGATCAACCTGCTCCACAACGCGTCCAAGTTCACGCCCGAAGGCGGCAAGGTGTGGATCAAGCTGGAAGACGAAGTGGTAAGTGCCCGCATTATCGTCGAGGACAACGGCATCGGCATTCCCGAGGACCAGCTCGACAAGATCTTCGACCACTTCCACCAGGTGGATGGAACATCGACGCGGCGCCACGGCGGCACGGGAATTGGACTCGCCATCTGCAAGAACATCGTTGAGTGGCACGACGGCCGCATCTGGGTCGAGAACGTCCCGGGCAAGGGCGCGCGCTTCGTCGTCGTGGTTCCCAAGAAGCAAGCGGTGGTGCGCAGCGAGCTCTTGACCGATTACGTCTCCACGCGCCGCTTCGAAGTCGAGCGCTACATGGAGCTGGTGGTGGAATTGGTGGCGGAGCTGCTCAACGTCAAGCGTGCCTCGCTCATGAT
The DNA here is from genome assembly GCA_025923935.1 of Candidatus Krumholzibacteriia bacterium. Lineage (GTDB taxonomy): Bacteria > Krumholzibacteriota > Krumholzibacteriia > WVZY01 > JAKEHA01 > JAKEHA01. The sequence continues at coordinate 1,819 of JAICFA010000248.1, read as the reverse complement.
GATCGACGATCAAGGTCACGAGCTGCGCATCGACAGCGCCATCGGTTTGGACGAAGACGTGGTCGAGCATGCGCGCGTGAAACTGGGCGAATCCATCTCCGGCCAGGTGGCGAGCGAAAACAACGCCTTCCTCGTCCGCGATGTGGAACACGAGCGACGCTTCCAGTTGAGCGCAACCAGTCGCCGCTACGAGTCGAAGTCGTTCCTCTCCGTGCCGCTGCGCAAGGACGGCCAGGTAAAAGGCGTTATCAACGTCACCGATCCCGTCGGCCGGGATCACTTGGACGAAGCGGATCACGCCTTGCTCGAGCTTTTCGCCGACCGCGTGGTGCGCGCCATGGATGCACTCTCCGACTTCAAGGAAAAGTCGCGCGAGTTCGAGGACGTGCGCTCGACCTTCAAGTCCATCCTGGACGCCAAACGCTACGTCGACACGCAGAACGTGGACGCGCTTTCGACCGTGCTACGCGAAGTGGCCAACCGTCTCGGCATGAGCCCGGAAGAAAACGCCACGCTGCGCTACGTGTTCAACGTGTACGACCTCGGGTTGGCCAAGGTGGGACACAATATTATCAAGCAGCCGCGCGAGCTCACGCACCAGGATCGCTTCGACGTCGAGCAGCACACCATCATCGGCACCGACATGCTGCGGCCCATCGAGATCATCCCGCGCGTGCGCGACGCTGTGCTCTACCACCACGAGAATTACGACGGCTCGGGATATCCGGGCAAGCTCTCGGGCGAAGAGATCCCGCTCGATGCGCGCATCATTCGCGTCGCGGACACATTCCGCGCGCTCATCTCACACCGTCCGTACCAAAAGCAATACAGCCTGAGCGAAGCCATGCAAGTGCTCAGGCATCGTGCCGGCACGCTTTTCGACCCCAAGGTCGTCGAGGCATTCGTCGACGTCGTGATGAAGCACGCCGGCTCGTTCAGCACTCCGGGCTCTCTCGCCGAGGAGCGGCGCGAGCTCGACCGTTCGACGCGATAGGACTTTTTAAGGAGGAACCGAAATGGCGTTGGGAAAGATTCTAGTGGTCGACGACGAGGTGTACATCCTGCACATTCTCGACTTCAGTCTGGGCGCCGAAGGATTCGAGGTCATCACCGCGAACAACGGCGAGCTGGCCATCGAGAAGGCCAAACAGGAAAAGCCGAACCTCGTCGTGCTCGACGTCATGATGCCGGTCCTCGACGGATACGAGACGTGCCGCCGTCTCAAGCGCGACCCGGAAACGAAAAATATCCCGGTGGTGCTGCTGACGGCCAAAGGCCGCGACTTGGACAAGCGCTTGGGCTACGAAGTCGGCGCGGTGGACTACATCGTCAAGCCGTTCAGCCCGAGCCGTTTGATCGAACGGATCCAAGAAATCTTGGGCGTGCGGAAGTAGCCGTTGCACCGCCGAGAGCAACGGCCGACACGATCGATTCCCCGACGCGATTTGCGGAGCGCGATATCAATGTTTCGCGCGAGCACTAATGAGCGGAGGGGAACGATCGTGTCGGCCTTCTGCTATACTGCGCCGCATGCCCTCGCATGCGTCCAGTGAGTCACGTCGCTTTGCTCGCGTAGTCCTTCCCATCCCGGTCGATCAAGCGTTCACCTATCAGATTCCCGACGAGCTCGTCGGCGTCGTGAGTATCGGCTCGCGCGTCGGCGTTCCATTCGGCAAGCGCGAGATGAGCGGTGTGGTCGTCGAAGTAATGGACAAGAGCGACGTGCCGCGCACGCGAGCGATCACCGAAGTGACGGAAGCGTGCGCGCCGGCGGCACTGCTCGAGCTGGCGCAGTGGATGGCGTCGTACTACGGGTGCT
>JAICFA010000247.1 GCA_025923935.1 Candidatus Krumholzibacteriia bacterium | reverse complement strand
TGGAGCAGGGTGCCGCCAAGCGTGTCGCCACGCTCGACGGTGTGTTCTTCGACGGACCGGGGCGCGTGGTCGTGGCCGGCCAGGACGACATCGACGCCACGGTCCTGGACGTGGCGAGCAAGCTCGCCGAGCTCGACCGCTCACTCGCGGACGCCCAGACGCGCGAAACCTCGCTCCAGTCGCGCCGCGCCTCGTTGGTGGAAGAGCGCGACAACGCGCAGCAGGAAGTCGGTGCCATTCGCGCGGCACTCGCGGCCGACGAACAGGTGCTGGACGGCTTGGTCGCCAGCCGGCGTGAGAGCGAGCTGCACTTGGTGCGCGTCAAAGAGAAGATCACGGCACTCGAGCGCGGCATTTCCGAAACGCGCGACGCCATTCTCTCGCTCAAGCCGCGTTTCGACTCCGCGCGCCGTGCTGCCAGCATGCCGGACGCCGCCGCCGACCTGGAAAGCGCCGACCTAGCCGCGCTGGAAGCGCGCGCCCTCGACGCCGAAAGAAACCGCGAGTCCATCGCGGAAGCCGTCGGGCGCTTGCGTCTGGCCGAAGTCTCCGCCTCCGCCGAATCGCAGGCGCACGAGACGCGCGCCACCAACCTGGGCAAACTCGCCGACGAGCTCTCGGGACTCGTGCGCGCGCGCGAAGAGGACCGCCGCCGCGCGGAGGAACAGATCCGCTTGAGCAACGAGGACGTCGCCGCCGCGCGCACCGCGGTCGCCAAATTGCACGAAGAAAAGACGGGAGTGGAAGCGCGCTTCGAGGCGGCCTCGGTCGCGTACGCCACCCTCAAGGAGTCGCGCGACGCGCTCGAGAACGAGATCCACGCCATGAAGGACCAGCGCGAGATCAAGCGCGCCAACATCGAGCGCGTCAACGTCGAGCTGGCGGGCGTGGAAACGCGCGTGGCCGGTGTGATCGAAAAAGCGCGCGACAAGTTCAACCAGGACCTCTCCGATCTGCCCGCGCACCGCGATCGCTTCCAGCCCTCCGATTGGGAAGGCATCGACCGCCTCGAGTTGGAGGACCTGCGCCGCAAACTGGAAGAGTTCGGACCCGTCAACATGCTCGCCATGGCCGAGCACGACGAAAAGAAGGAGCGCTTCGATTTTCTCACCAAGCAGAAGCAGGACTTGGACGAAGCCAAGGAAGCGCTCACCCAGGCCATCCGCCGCATCAACAAGGAAGCCCGCCGCTTGCTGGCCGAGACCTTCGAGCAGGTGCGCGAGAACTTCAAGCAGACCTTCACCACGCTCTTCGACGGCGGCGAGGCCGACCTCTTCTTCGTCGACTCCGACGACCCGCTGGAAGCGAACATCAAGATCGTCGCCAGCCCGCGCGGCAAGAAGCTGCACGACATTTCGAGTCTGTCCAGCGGCGAGCGTGCGCTAGTCGCGTTGTCGCTCTTGTTCGCGGTCTACCTCGTCAAGCCGAGCCCCTTCTGCGTGTTCGACGAAGTCGATGCCCCCTTGGACGACGCTAACATCGCGCGCTTCGTGAAGCTCTTGCGCTCGTTTACCGATCACACCCAGTTCATCGTCATCACCCACAACAAGAAGACGATGGAAGCGGCCGACAATCTCTACGGTGTCACCATGGAAGAGCCCGGCGTCTCCAAGATCATCTCGGTCCACCTCGACGATGCCGAGCGCTTCAAGACGCGCGGTGTCGTCAGCGCGAACGCGGCCACATCAGCGTAAGCCCCGCTGGAGCGCGATAATCCTTTTCTTCACGACCGAGTCGAGTTCGGTATCTGACTGAGCTCGTGGGCGGGACCTCCGCAGCAGCCGTACAGCAGTGCTACGCGGATTTGCGGGATATGCGGATCATTGGGAACGAAGTGAGTCGCGCAGCTGCCTGAAGAGGCAGTCGATGAGCAATGTCGCCCCGACAGATGGTAGGATATTGAAAGTCTTCTATCGGTATAGCGCCTTGATCCGGCCCCACGTCGAAGATTCAACAGGCAAGACTACGCACAAGTTATTGAAACCACCGGTTGCTTCGATCTTAGTGAGATCAGGCCAGCCCGTTCCCTGGACTTTGCCAGATATGGGATGCGGCTGAACGATAATGTAGGCCGCGGATCCGCCGCAGCTAGCGCAGAACCAAGCACCCCAGATACGCTGAACCAGGAGCTTGCCTGATGCATCCTTTGAGGAGCCAAACGATACGCGGATACCGTCCCCCGAGAACCCTTCGTTTGTGAAGCCCGTCGGAAAAAAATCCTGAAGAATGCCGAAATTTCCAAACGTGTCGATCCGATACTCGATGTCGATAATCGGCGTAATGAACCCGCTTGCTACCACGTATAGCGTGTCAAGCGTGGCCGTCGGCGGGCACTCTCGGTGAATGGTCTCGAGTTCCCCATCGAGATAGACCTGTACGATCGGAACTTGAGCGGGAACCGATGAAACGAAGGCGGCTGCGAGGCCCGCCGCTAGAAGGAACCTGGTCATAGTCTTCGCCTCTTTTGGTCGATCGATCAGAAATTTTATCACACGCAAGGACGTCGGAGCAAGGCTGAGCGCGCTATTTCGCATTTTTGTTTGACAGTTCATCATGGATTTGAGAGATGTCAGGCGTAAACTCCTTGTGTGCCAATCGCGTAGCTCGGTTACTTCTGAAACAGGGAGGGCGCACGTGAGACGCCGCCTAGCTCTCCGTCTAGTCATTGCGATAACTGTCGCATTTCTCGCCGCGATTGTTTCCGGTCCAAAGAGTGAGAGTATCCAGACGAGGCCGCCCTCTGAAAACAGAACCACGTCGATCGACGTCACGGAGTCGACGTCATCGATTCGGGTTAGCCTTCGATTGGGAAGTCTCTCGGTTCGCGAACGCTCGTTCGGGTTTGGCCGCGGTCATGAGATCCGGTTCGAACATGGCGAGCAAATGGGGGTTGCCGGCGCTCCCGACTTGCCAGTTATTCGTCGTTGGTTTGCCGTCCCCGAGTGCGACCGCGTGGAGGCCGATGTCACTGTACGTTCACGCCGACGCTATAAGAGTATCCTGCTGCGCTCGCTCGATCGTTCGGAGGCGCGATTTTCGGAGGTGCGCTCTCCTGCAAGCGCGGGGCGTGAAGCCGATGGCTGGTTTCCGTCAGACTGGGCGCGGGTTGTGAAGCAGTGTCACCTGCGCGGTCAGAATATGGTGCTCGTCGAATTCTCGCCGGTCCGCTATTCGTCCTCAGAACGCACAGCCGTTGTTGCCGACCAGATTGATGTGAATCTGCGTCCTGTGAACGCGAGGAGCGCAGTCCACGTTCATGCTGGTCCGATGCAAGAACTGCTCGGTCTGTTGATTGCCAACCGGAGCAACTCGGGCCACGGACTTGCCAGCAATAGTCGGTTCCACGTGAATAGCGACCTCGGCACGTACAAGTGGTGTATGAGTGAAACAGAATCGGACTGGGAAGCGACGGCGGATAGTGTCGTGGCATTCGGTGCTGATTACATGATCATCGTTGCTAGCGAGCTTGTTCAACACGCGGCTGATAGTATTCTGATCGAGAGCCTGGCGGGTCATCGCGCCTCAACCAATTCATTCAATGTCGCGATCGTGCCGATGCAGGGTATCGACGCGGACCCAGACACATTTCTAACTCCCGTTACTATTCGTAATTTCATCAAGGCAGTATATGAGTCCGAGACAGCGCCGCACATCGCCGACGGTAGCCTCGCGTTCGTGCTGCTGCTCGGCGATGCCTTCAACCACCCCGCACGCGAGATCCTGATCCCTGGCTACTACGGATTCCCGACAGCCAATTTTGATCTTCAGGGTCTTCTCAAGTCTTCAGACGCTTACTACAGCCTATTGTCGGAAGATCCTATCATCGATGATTTGCCCGAAGTATTTTTGGGGCGTTTGCCGGTGGATCACGACAACGACCATTGGGAGCTCGAAAACGTTGTGTCCAACATACTGGACTACGAACCCCTCCCCATTGCCGCCTGGACCGACCGCATTCTCATGGTTTCGGGTGGTAGTACAGTCGGCTTCACATTTGACGGCGAGCTTGGGGCAGGTTTCGTGAACTTCTTCGATTCAATCGACGCGCATTATATTCCAGGTAATAAGAGCGTACGAAAGATGCACCGACTAACGTCGGGTCTTGGCAACGGGCAGTTCAGTAAAGCGGTTACGGATTCTGTGAAGAACGGCTTTGGGCTCTTCGCGATGTTTGACCACGGCAACTTTTTTGAACTAGCTGGTTCGGGCGGCGGTGGTTGTGTTCTTCCTAAAGATTACGACACGCTGAATGTGCAAGAGCATCCTCTCGTGTTAGCGATCGGCTCATACTTGGGAACTTTTGATTACACTCGCGATAAGGCAGCTCAACCGGGGGCGACATGTTGTACG
>JAICFA010000246.1 GCA_025923935.1 Candidatus Krumholzibacteriia bacterium | reverse complement strand
TCGCGCAGCTCGTCGAGGTTCATTCGGCCGCCGCGATCGACCGACAAGAACGTGGTTTCATAACCCTGCGAGCCCAGACGCTTGACCGGGTTCAACACCGCCGAATGCTCGACGACGGTGGTGACGACGTGCTTGCCCTTGGATCCGTCCAGCACGCCGCGCAGCGCGATGTTGTTCGACTCGGTGCCGCAGCTGGTGAACACCACTTCGGCGTCGGCGCAACCCACGAAGGCGGCCACGCGCGCGCGTGCGTCGCGCACCGCGGAGGCGGGCTTGTCGCCCATGTGGTGCGCGCTCGACGGATTGCCGTAGAGCTCGAGGAAGTAGGGACGCATCGCGTCGAACACTTCGGGCACGACGGGGGTGGTGGCGTTGAAATCGAGGTAGATGGTTCGCATGCGGAAAACGGCTCGGGCTGTACGAATACGGCCGCCAGTGCTATTTTAGGCTCCTAAGTAGCGCAAAACAATCGGAAAACCGACAACCCATGAGCACATCGTCGAGCGAAAAAAAGAACCCCAAGGGCCGCCGCGTCGGGTTGGTGATGGTTCACACCGGCAACGGCAAGGGCAAAACCACCGCGGCTATCGGCACGGCGTTCCGCGCCGCCGGCGTGGGCTTCAAAGTGAAGATGATCCAATTCATCAAAGGCTCGTGGGACTACGGCGAGCTGCACTCGGCCGCGAAGCTGGGCAATTTCGAGATCGTTCCCATGGGCGAAGGATTCACCTGGGAGACCAAGGACCGCGAGCGCGACACGGCGGTGGCGTGGAAGACGTGGGAAGCGTGCCGCGACGCCATCGAAAGCAACCAACACGACCTTCTGATCTTCGACGAGATCAACAATGCCATCCATTACGGCTATCTCGACGTGCGCGTGGTGATCGAGGCGCTAAAGAAGAAACCGCCGCAAATGCATATCATCCTGACCGGGCGCGATGCGCACCCCGATCTGCTCGACGTTGCCGACTTGGTGACGGAGATGCGCGAGATCAAGCACCCGTTCCACCGCGAGATTTACGCCCAACGGGGGATCGAGTACTGATACCGTCGCGCAGCGTTCGCGTCTAGAACAACGCGTAGATGAACGGTGCCAGCGCGGATCCTTCGGTGAAGACGATCAGCACGCCGAGCAGCACCAGGAAAATCATGATGGGGCCGAGCCACCATTTTTTGCGAACCCTCATGAACGCCCACAGCTCGCCAAAGATGGAAAAGCGGCTCTTCATGTCCTGCAAAACGCCCATGGGATGCAACTCCTGGAAGCGGGATTTTTTTAAAACAAACGGCCGCGACCATGCTTTCGGTGCGGCCAATCGACAGGAAGATTATAGGCCATCCGGACCCGCGTTGTCCACCTCGTGACCGCGCGCGAGCTCGTGAGGAGGATTACACATGGAATTGGGAATTCGCGGTCGCGCAGCCGCGGTTGCGGCGTCGAGCCGGGGACTTGGATTTGCGTGCGCCTTCGAGCTGGCGCGCGAGGGGGCGTCGGTGGCCATTTGTTCGCGCGATGAAGCGCGCGTGGAAGCGGCTGCGGCTCGTATTCGCGACGCTATCCCCGGTGCCAACGTGCGCGTCCTGGTCGCCGATTTGTCGAGCGAGCCCGACTGCATTCGCTTCATCGACGAGACTGCGTCTGCGTTCGGCCGTCTCGACATTGTGGTCACCAATTCGGGTGGTCCCACTCCCGGCTCCTTCGATCAGGTTTCGCTCGCGGACGTGCGCCGCGGCGTCGACACAACCCTAATGAGCTCCATCGCGCTGATGACGGCGGCGGTGCCGCATCTGCGCCGCAATCGCTGGGGACGCATCGTCAATATTCTCTCGGTCACCGTGAAGCAGCCGAAGACGTCGCTTTTGGTGTCGAACACCATGCGTCCGGGAATTCTCGGGTTTGCCAAGTCGATTTCGATGGAGCTCGCGAAGGACGACATCACGGTCAACAACGTCGCCCCCGGCTACACCAAGACGGAGCGGCTCGACGAGCTGTCGGAGCACCTTTCCTCGACGCAGCGCCGCACGCAGGAAGAAGTCGTCGCGGAATGGGAGCGCACGATTCCCGCCGGCCGTCTTGGGCGGCCGGAAGAGCTCGCGGCAGTGGTGGCTTTCTTGTGCTCGGAGCGGGCGAGTTTCGTCACCGGTGTGACGATTCAAGTCGACGGCGGACAGGTGTCGAGCCTGCTGTAACGCGATTACGAATTCTGGGCGGGATAGACGCCCGAGACGCCGTGGCGGTCTTTTTGGCTCTGCAGCTTGCGAATGGTGGCGCGCATCCACTCCGCCTGCTCGGTGTGACGAATCGCGGCGCCGACATTCTCGGCGAACACCTGTAGCGCGCGCAGGTCGTCGTCGTCGAAGTTGGTGTCGGGGGATTGCGCACTGACGTTGACAACGCCCACCAGCTCTTCGCGCAGAATCACCGGGACGATCATCGCCGAGATGATGTCGCGGCTTCTCAGTTCGAGGCCGGGAATGCTGGTGCGCTGATTGGCGCGCAGGATGAGCGGCTCGCGGCGCTGTCCCACGAAACCCGAAATCCCCTTGCCCAGCGGCTGCCGCGTCCCCAGCATCCCTTCCGGGATCGACTGGCCGCACACCGCCCGCACCACCAGACAGTTGCTTTCGCGGTCGAACACCATCAGGGACGCCTTATCGCACGCAAACGCGTCCACGCAAATGCGGGTGATGGCGTCGAACACGGTCTGCAGGTCGTTCTGTTCGACCATGACCTTGCTCATGTTCAAGAGCGCATAGGTGCGCGCCGATTGGCGCTGCATGCGGTCGCGCTCGGCGCGCTGGATCGACTCGAATTGACGCCGGAGCATGATGAGGTAGCGGCGCTGGTGCGCCAAGCCGGCGAGCAGGAGCAACGCCAGCGTCAATCCGGTGATGAGCAGCATCTGCGGCTTGGAAAAGAGCCACGAGCCCGCCACGCGATTGCTCAACATGGGCGGCAACACCGAGGCAATGCTGACCACCGTGAGCAGAGCCACCGTCGCGATCAAAAACCAGTTCGCGTAGGAGGTGTGGTGAATGTTGGCCTGCACCACCTGCTGTTTGGCGTCGGTGGACGGCGTGTGTTCGGGCCGCGCTCGTCGCATGTTCAACTTTCCTCTCCCCTTAGGTGCGAACGATCAGACGATTCGGTCCCCTGGGGGCAAGGACTGTGCCACTGACGGACAAGGCGTCGCCATGCGTTGCACGCCGGCGAGGTGCGGCCGCGGCCGTTGCACAGGCCGCAAGTTGCATGCGGAGGGCGAAGTTACGTGCGGGGACGGTACGTCCCGTCGAGGATGGACTTGAACTCGCGCAGCGACGTGCGCGCGGTAATGGTATAGCGGGAAATTTCGACCGGGGGAGCGGCATCGCTCGCCGTCGCGAACACACGCAGGTTGCGCTTGGCGCGCAGCGAGCACGTGCGCACGAAGCCGGTCTCGGCGGCGATGCGGTTCAAATTGGCGTTGGCGGCCCCGTAGGGCCAGGCCAGAAAACTGGGCGAACGGCCGGTGTTGCGCTCGATGGCGGCGCGCGATCGCTCCAAGTCCTCGCGCACCCTACGCTCCCAATCGCGCGAACCCTCGAGCTCGGCGCCGTGCTCGCTGGCCGCGATGAAAACCGGATCGGTACGGCCGCCCGCCTCGACTTTGTAGTGCAAGTCGTCGGTGTGCGACTCGATGCGAAACACGCCGCTTTCTTCCAACTCGCGCAAGCGCGCCCAGTCGAGACAGTCGATCCCGTTCCACTTGGTGCCGACGCGCGCCGTCACCACGAACAACGTGGCGCGAAACTCATAGCGCGCGAGGATGGGAAGTGCGAGGTCGTAGACGCTTCCGTCGCCGTCGTCGAAGGTGATGACGATGGGCTTGCCGGGCAGCTCGCGCCGTCCCGTTTGCCATTCGTGCAGCTCGTCCAGCGTCACCGCGTGGTACCCGCTGTCTTTCAAGAGCTGCATTTGCCGCTCGAACTCGGAAGATCCCGTCGTCCACAGCTCGGTGTCGTTCAACAGCGGCAAGCTCAACACCACGTAGCCGAAGACGCGCAGCAGTCGCAGCGGGTCGGATTTGTCGCGCAGGTAGTGATAGCAGAGAACCGGGACACCGGCGGGCGCGCCGTCGACCACGGCGGGCGCGGCCTCAATGCGCACGCGGCCCGACGAGTCGAAGTGGCTCGATACCACCAGGCCCATCCCGGCCGTGAATGCGAGCGCCGCGACGGCGGCGATCAATAACGCGATGAACAAATCCCGGCGCATGGAGACGAGGCTACCAGAAAAACGGCTACCAGAACGCGTACTCGAGGGTGACGGTGAAGCCGTCGATTTCGTAGCCGGGGCGCGAATCCAGCCGCGAATTGGCGTTGGTGTAGGCG
>JAICFA010000245.1 GCA_025923935.1 Candidatus Krumholzibacteriia bacterium | reverse complement strand
GTGGGCGCGGTGATCAAAACGACGATGTAGTCGATTCCGGCCATCAGTGAATCCCCACCCGACCCATGATCGCGTGGACGCCGAAGTATAGCAGCACTCCCAAGAGTGCGCTCATCGAGTCGCGGCCGTGTTGGGTTTGGTTGATCTCCGGCAAGAGGTCGGTCGCCGCGACGTATAGGGCGATCCCGCACGACAAGGCCAACCCAACTCCCTTCATCTCTTCCCCCACCGCCGACATGCACGCCGCCCCCATGAGGGTGGCAACGGCCAGCAGGGCAGCGGCTTCGCGCGCGCTCCGGCGGGTGCGTCCGGCCGCCAGCATGAGTGACGAGATGGTAACGCCTTCGGGGATCTTGTGCAGCACCACCGCGAGCGCGATCAAGACCCCTAGTGCCGGGGTGACCAAAAACCCCGACGATATGGCGACACCGTCGAAAAACGCATGCAGAGAAAGCCCCACCAGTGCGGTGGTGCTCACGTGCGGCGCGATGAAATGCTCGGCGTGGGTTTCTTCGCCGAAGTGGAAGTGCGACGTAAATGTGTGCTCGAAGAGATGAGCCAGCGCATAGCCGACCAGGATCCACAGCGGTGCGTTGGAAACCAGCGCGAGGCTCTCCGGCATGAGACTCACCAATGCCGCGGCCAGGATGTACCCCGCGCCAAAACCGATGATGAGGGAAAGCTGGCGCTTACTGAGGCGTCCCGGCAGTGTGGCCAGCACACCGCCGGCGAAGGTCGCGGCGGCGGCGACCACAGCGAACACAGCGATGAGGAGAGTCGATCGCATAACTCCGGGCGCATCGTGGCGCCGCTCGAACGACGTAATCAAATAGTCTATAAAGAGATAGCGCGCGCCGAGGCGGAAGAATACTGCACCCCGGGCCGGACCATCAACGGCAATTCTGGAGCGGGATTAGCGGGCGCCGCCGGTGGGGCCCATGGCTTCGCCCAGGAAATCGGCGAGCACGTTGCAGCAAACCACGGTGAGGCAGATCATGAGGCCGGGGAAAATCGCGATCCAGGGACAATCGCTGAGGTAGCTCTGCGCATTCTGCAGCATGGCCCCCCAGCTCGGAGTGGGCGGCTGCACGCCGAAGCCCAGGAACGATAGGCCGCTTTCGATGATGATGGCCTGCGCCAGGCCGAGGGTTATCGCCACCAGCACGGGTGCCGTGGTATGCGGGAGCAAGTGGCGCAGGATGATGCGACGGTCGGGCAAGCCGATGGTGCGCGCCGCGTCGACGAACTCGTGCTCCTTGGTCGACATCACCACCGCGCGCACCAGGCGTGCGACTTCCATCCACTGCGTGCACCCGATCATCAAACATACCGCCACGATCGAGATCTTGGGTGCTACCACACTCGACAAGAACAGAATCACGAAAAACACCGGTACGGCGAGCATCAAGTCGACTGCGCGCATCAGCAGCGTGTCGACCCATCCGCCGTAGTACCCGGCCACGCCTCCGGCGGTGACACCGATCACCAGTGCTACCGCCATGGCGAGCAGTCCCACCGAGAGCGAGATGCGACCGCCGTGCATGACACGCACGAAGATATCGCGCCCGAGATCGTCGGTACCGAAGGGATGATCGAGCGACGGCGGCAAGTACTGGCGCGTGAGGTCGATCTTGTCCTTGTGATACGGGCTCATGAGCGGCGCAAACACCGCCCCGAGCACCACCAGGCTCATCACGATGAAGGCGGCGTACGCCAGCGGACTGCGCTTGAGCACGGCCGCGACATAGTTGCGCTCGCCGCGCGGCGCCCGCGTGGGCGCGGAGCGCAGTGTCTCGCGCAGCGGGTGCATGGTCTGCACCACGATCGCGCGGCCGCCGCTGGCCTTAGCGGGCGAGTCTAATGCGGGGGTCGAGAAAGCCATGGATAGTGTCCGCGATGAGGTTCAAAAGCGCAATCAGCGCCGACGCAATAAAGATGATGCCCATCAAGCGCGTGTAGTCCTGCCGCAACAAGCCGTCGTAGAACAGCCGTCCCATCCCCGGCCACGCGAAAATCGTCTCCGTGATGATCGACCCCGTGAACAGCGCGGGCAAATTCAGCGCGATCACGGTCAGCACGGGAATGGCGGCATTGCGCACCGCGTGGCGAAACACCACCGAGCCGCGCGAGGCACCTTTGGCGCGGGCCACATTGATGTAATTCATCGACAACACGTCGGATAGGCTGGCACGCATGTACCGGCTCCAACTCGCGATGAACAAGAGCGAAAGTACCAGCGCCGGCATCAGCAAGTGGCGCAAATGGTCGACTACCGAGAATGGTACGCCGAGTGCGAACATGCCGGCCGACGGCAGTAGGCGCCATTTGACGGTGAAGAGCATCATCGACATGAGGCCCAGCCAAAACACGGGAATGGAAATACCGAACAACGTGACCAGCATGATCACGGAATCGAACTTGGTGTAGCGCTTCAGCGCCGCCACGATGCCGCCCGACAACCCGAACATGAACGCAAGCAAGAACGACGCGCCCATGAGCTCCAGCGTGGCCGGCAGGCGCTGCCAAATCATCTCGATCACCGGCTCGCCGGTGACGTACGAGTAGCCGAAGTCGCCGTGCACGACGACGCGCTTGAGCCACATGCCGTACTGCACGATGACGGGCTCGTCGAACCCAAAGTTGGCGCGGATGCGCGCGACGTCCTCGGGCCCCACCATGGGATTCGCCGACAACATGCCGACCGGTCCGCCGGGCGTCGCCTGCATCAATGCAAAACAGATGAGCGATACCAAAAGCACGAGCGGGATGATCGCCAAGGCACGCTTTATGAAGAAGCGGAGCATACGTTAACCCGAAGCGTTATATGCGATTACCGCGTAATGCGGGCTTCGCGAACAGGACCACCAGCGAGGGAACTGCGAGTTTTGTACCAATCGCGCGAAGCTTATTCGCTTATCGCGACGACACTTGCGGGTCGGAGGAGAGGTACCACGTGGACGCGTTCCAGGTGTCGGCGGACTGGGTGGCGTTGGGTCGAAAATTCTGCAGGCGCTCGGTCACCGGGTCGACCGCCGTGTACCAGAACAACGGGATGACGGGTGTCTCGTCGACGAGGATCTCCTGCACGCGCTGGTAGATCGCATCGCGCTTGGACAGGTCGGTCTCGGTACTCCCCTGCTCGAGCAATCTAGTCAGCTCATCGTGACGAAAGCGCGGATGGTTCTGTCCGTTGGGAGGAACGCTGGTAGCGGAATAGAGCGCTTCGCGCCGCGATGGCTCGGGCGTGGAAAGCCACGCATACATGGCGACGTCGAACGCGCCGCGCTTGAGAACGCCGCCGTCTTCGTAGGTGCCGTAGAGCACGGTGGGCGCGTAGTTGCGGATTTCCAGATCGACACCGACGGCGCGGTACTGTTCGCGCAGCACGAGCTCGGTGCGCTCGCGGTTCGGCTGGCCCGCGCTGGCGGTGATCGATAGCTTGAGCGGAACGCCGTCGCGATCGAGGATGCCGTCACCGTCGCTGTCGCGCCAGCCCGCTTCGTGCAAGAGCCGGCGTGCCTTGGCGGGGTCGAACTCGGCGCGCGCCGCGGCCGCCTGGGAGTAGTAGCGCGATTCGTCGAACTCGTCGAGCGGTGCTGCCACCACCATGCCGTTGTAGATGCTGGCCGCAATCTCCGCCTTGTTGGTGGCGAAAGAAAGCGCGCGGCGCACGCGGCGGTCGGCCAGAATGGGGTTTTCCGTGTTCAAGTCGAGGTGCTCATACATCAGCATGGGCGTGCGATAGACGCGAATCCCGGGGATCGCCTCGAGCTGCGACATGAAGGCGATGTTGGCGTTGTCGAAGGCGTCGATCTCGCCCGTTTTCAGCTGCACCAATAGCGTGTTTTCGCTGGGCACGAACTTGAAGATGATCGAGTCGAGGTAAGGGCCGTCGCCGTAGTAGTCGGGGTTCGCCACCAACTCGAGGTGCGAGCCCGGCGTCCAGCTCTTGAACTTGAATGGCCCCGAGCCCACGGGCGCGCGGTGAAAGCGCGCGGCGTGAAAGCGCTCGCCGGTGGAATCGCGCAACAGGTGCTCCGGCAGCACGGGCTCGTCGGAGAACGTCTCGCCCGCGAAATCGGGATAGGAACGCGCGAGGCGGAAAATTACCGTGCTGTCGTCGGGCGTTTCCAACGCCTCCACCGCTTCCCATCCTTCGCGCGACTCCACGTTGACCTTGGGGTCCATGATGATGTCGAAGGTGAAGCGCACATCGCGGCTCGTCAGCGGTTGGCCGTCGTGCCAACGCACGCCGGTGCGCAGATGATATGTATAGACGCGATAATCGCTCGAGATGCCGCCGTTGTCGCGCGTCGGTATCTCCCGGATGAGGTCCGGGATCAGGTTGAAGTGGTCGTCGTACTTGACGAATTTCGAAAAGATCAGATTGCAGACCATGTTGTTGGTCGCCAT
>JAICFA010000244.1 GCA_025923935.1 Candidatus Krumholzibacteriia bacterium | reverse complement strand
GAGCTGCGTGCGTTGGCGCCGCGCCAAAGTGCCGTCACCATCGGCGTGTTCGACGGCGTACACGTGGGCCATCGCAAGATCATCGACGAATTGGTCGCGCGGCGTGCGAGCGGCAAGGCCGGCAGCGCCTGGGTCGTCACCTTCGACCCGCATCCTTTGGTGATCACGCATTCGCGCGAAACACCGCCCATTCTCTCCACCATTCCGGAGCGCATCGAGCTGTTGTCGAAAACCGGCATCGACGGCGTGTTCGTGCTCGCCTTCGACGAAAAGACCGCACACATCGAGTACCGCGATTTCATCCAGCGCTACTTTCTGGACGCGATGGACATGCGCGAGCTGGTGATGGGGCAGGACCTGCACTTCGGCTACAAGCGCGAAGGCAATCCGCAGTCGGTGGTCGAGGAGGGCATGCGCCGCGGCTTTCAGGTGACGGTGGTGCCGCCGGTCGACGTGGGGGGCGAGCGGGTGTCGAGTACGCGTATCCGGCGCGCACTCTTGGAGGCCGACCTCGAGCGCGCGTCCCAGCTTCTGGGACACCCCTACCTCGTGCGCGGCAAGGTTTCGAACGGGCAGGGGCGCGGCCGCGACCTGGGCTTTCCCACCGCCAATGTCGCGCGCAGCGAGCCCATGAAGCTGTGGCCCGCGCCCGGCGTGTACGCCGTGCGCGTGGTATGGCGCGAACGAATCTACGACGGAATGATGAACATCGGCCGCTCGCCCACGATGAAGCGCGCCGACCACGACGAGATGGAGGTCCACATCTTCGACTTCGACCATTCCATCTACGGCGAAGAGATCTCGGTCTATTGCGAATCGTACCTGCGCGCCGAGCGGCGTTTTCCGACGGTCACCGGCTTGATCGAGCAGCTCAACGACGACCGCCGGACCGCCCGCGAGCGGCTGGGGCGCGGGTAAGCGGGGTTTTTGCCCCTTTACACCCCCGGGCCGCTATGGTAGGTTACCCGCCAAGTCAAACGGCTGGCCTCCCGCCGGCTGTAACCATCGTGTCGCGTACCGATTATTAGGAGGTGATCAGACGATGGTGATGACTCCGCAGCAGAAGAGTGACATTATTTCGAAGTACAAGCTCCACGATAAGGACTCCGGCTCGGCCGAAGTTCAAATTGCTCTCCTCACTGAGCGAATCCGGATGTTGACCGAGCACTTCCAAGTGCACAAAAAGGATCATGCGTCCCGTCGCGGCTTGTTGAAGTTGGTAGGTCGCCGGAGGAAGCTTCTAGATTATCTGAAGAATCAGAAAATCGACAGCTACCGGGAGATGATCAAGCAGCTCAACCTGCGTAAGTAGTTCCTGCCGGAACGACTCGATCGGGTGGCTGCGCTTATTTTCGGGCACGCGTGTGTGCGCGTGCATACCATTTCTTAGACCGTTAGGTGGGTCTGTAATCAATGGCAATCAATACTGTGAAACGAATCGTCAACGGCCAGCCGTTCAGCATTGAATCCGGTCGCATGGCGAAACAGGCCGACGGCGCCGTCGTCGTCCGCATGGGTGATACGATGGTCCTGGTGGCCGTCGTCGCCGCGCAAAGCAAAACCGACCGCGACTTCTTTCCGCTCACGGTCGAATATCGCGAGAAGTTCTACGCCTCCGGGAGAATCCCCGGGGGCTTTTTCAAGCGCGAAGGACGCCCGGGCGAGCGCGAGACATTGACCTCGCGCCTGATCGACCGGCCCATCCGTCCGCTGTTCGACAAGCATTTCATGTGCGAGACGCAGGTGATCGCCACGCCGATCAGCTACGACGGCGTCAACGCGCCCGACGTGATTAGCATCGTCGGCGCCTCGGCCGCGCTCGCGCTTTCCGACATTCCGTTCGAGGAGTTCGTGTCCGGCGTGCGCGTGGGCCGCGTCGAAGGACAGTTCGTCGTCAATCCGACGGTCGAGCAGAACGACGCGAGCGACATGGATGTCATCATCGCCGGCACCGACACCGCGGTACTCATGGTCGAAGGCGCGTGCAGCGAAGTGTCCGAGGAAGACATGCTGGCTGCGGTTCGCTTCGGCCACGATGAGATCAAGCGCCTGAACGCGCTCCAGCGCGAGCTGGTCGCGGCGGCGGGCGGGAAAGAGAAGCGCGTGGTCGAAGTGCCCGAGCGCTTGGCCGAGCTCGACACGAAGATCGAAAAGGACTTCACCGACCGCATCGGGAGTGCCTTGTTCATCGCGAAGAAGCTCGACCGCCAAGATGCGCTCAAGCAAATCCAGAAGGACGCGACCGCAAAGTACGAAGTCGATTATCCCGAAAAGAGTGCGTACGTCGCACTGGTATTGGAAGAGCTCGAGAAGAAGCTCATGCGCAACATGATCCTCGACCAGGGCAAGCGCCTCGACGGCCGCGGCACCACCGACATTCGCCCCATCACGAGCGAAGTCGGCGTGCTCCCGCGCGCGCACGGATCCGCGCTGTTTACGCGCGGCGAGACGCAGAGTTTGGTGACGACGACGCTCGGAACTACGGAAGACGAGCAGATGCTCGACACCATCGAGGGCGAGAGCTGGAAGCGCTACATGCTGCACTACAACTTCCCGGCCTTCAGCGTGGGTGAAGTGGGACGCTTCGGCGGCCCCGGGCGCCGCGAGATCGGCCACGGTGCGCTCGCCGAGCGCGCGCTGCGCCCCATGATTCCGCCCAAGGAAGAGTTCCCGTACACCATCCGCATCGTCTCCGAGATTCTGGAGTCGAACGGCTCCAGCTCGATGGCGTCGGTGTGCGGCGGCAGCCTGGCACTCATGGACGGCGGCATCCCCATCAAGAAGCCGGTGGCCGGCATCGCCATGGGCTTGGTGATCGAAGGCGAGCGCGTCGCGGTGTTGAGCGACATTCTCGGCGCCGAAGATCATCTGGGCGACATGGACTTCAAGGTGACGGGCACCGCCGAAGGCATCACCGCCTTCCAGCTCGACACCAAGATCGCCGGTATTTCCGACGCCATCATGATGAAGGCGCTCCACCAGGCCAAGACCGGCCGCATGCACATCTTGAACGAGATGAACAAGGCCATCTCGGTGGCGCGCGCCGACATCTCGCCGTTTGCGCCCAAGGTGACCACCATCCAGATTCCGGTCGACAAGATTCGCGAAATCATCGGCCCGGGTGGCAAAGTGGTTAAGCGCATCCAAGAGGAATCCGGGGCCAAGATCGAGATCGAAGACGACGGCACCGTGCGCGTCATCGCCGTGAATACGGAGAGTGCGGAGATCGCGCTCGGCCGCATCAAGGAGATCACCGCCGAGCCCGAAGTCGGCGCCATCTACGAAGGCGAAGTGCGCAGCATCATGCCGTTCGGCGCCTTCGTGCAGATCATGCCCGGCCGCGACGGTCTGTTGCACATCTCCGAGATTGCGCACCGCCGCTTGGAGCGCGTCGAGGACGAGCTGCAGATGGGCGAGATCGTCAAGGTCAAGGTGCTCGAAGTACAGCCCGACGGTAAGGTTCGCTTGAGTCGCAAAATCCTCCTCGAGAAGCCGGAAGGCTACGTGGAGGAAGAGCGCCACGAGCGTCCTCATCGCAGCAGCAGCGACCGGGGTGGCGACCGCGGGCGCAGCGGCGGCGGCGGACGGCGCCACCAGGGCTCGCGCCGTTCGTCCGGACTTGTTTTTTGGGCTTTTGGCGCGGCCCGCTCGCAAGTTTCATCTTGTGAGGGGGCGCGACTGTTTAGGGACGGTGGGAGGAGTCAATGTCACCCGCACGCGTTGCCAATAAGATCGTGCTGCCCAGCGGCCTCACGATCCTTCACGAAAAGAATCCCGTTTCCAAGGCCTTCTGCATGGGTGTCTGGACGCGCACCGGTGCGCGCGACGAGTCCGCCAACGAGGCCGGGCTGTGCCATTTCTTGGAGCACATGCTCTTCAAGGGAACCAGTAAGCGCACCGCCAAACAGATTTCGACCGACATCGAAAAAGTTGGCGGCTCGCTGGACGCCTTCACCACTAAGGACACCATGTGCATCTACGGCCAGGTGCTGGAGAGCAAGCGCGACGTCGCCATCGATTTGATCGCCGACATGCTCACCGACTCGCGCTTCGCCGACGATCAAGTGGCGGTGGAGCGGAAGGTCGTGGTGGAAGAGATCAGCGACGTCGACGACGCGCCCGAAGACCTGATCCACGAGCTCTTCGCCGCCGAGCTGTATCCCCAGCATCCGCTCGGGCGGCCCATCCTGGGCTATCGCAAGACCGTGTCCGGCTTCAAGCGCACCAATCTCTTGCGCTACGTGCGGCGCGTGTTCCGCTCGTCGAATCTAGTTGTCGCCGTGTACGGCAACATCGACGAGAACGAATTGACCAAGCTGTGCGAAGGCCGCCTCGATTTTCCCAAGGGAACCCTCGTGCGCGACGGCACCCGTTTCCCCAGCGCACTCGCGCGTCGCCGCCACGTGCGCCGCAAGCTCCACCAGCAGCACGTGTGCATGGGCACGCG
>JAICFA010000243.1 GCA_025923935.1 Candidatus Krumholzibacteriia bacterium | reverse complement strand
CGACAACGACGGCGATATGGATCTCACCGGTTTGGACGAAGTGGACGACTGGGTTTACCTGTACGAGAACAACGCCACGCCCACCGACACCGCGCCGGTCCCGCACAGCCTGGTGCTGGAGCAGAACCAGCCCAATCCATTCAATCCCTACACCACCATCCACTTCAATCTTCCGAGCCGCGGCGACGTCGAGCTGGCAGTGTATGATGCTACCGGTGCGCGCGTGTCCACCATCGCTAGCGGGCTCTACGAAGCAGGGCCGCACAACGTGCGTTGGAACGGCACCGATGGCAACGGCACACGCGTCGCATCCGGCGTGTATTTCTATCGACTGAGGTCCAACGGCAGTGAGCTCGTGCGCAAGATGACGCTTCTCAAGTAGCGTTCAACTCGCCAATGACGGCTTCATTGCCATCGTTGGTGTTTTCAATCGCCATGTTGCGGGCGGTCGTCGCAAGCGCGGCGCCGCCCACTGTTGTCGACATTCATCCCACCCGCCAACAGATCGACGCGCCCGCCAACAGCGTCGTCCAAATCAAGTTCGACCAGGACATCGACGCCGCCACCGTCGACTCGGTGAGCGTGCGCGTGTATGGCCGGTGGTCGGGACCCGCTCTTGGAACCGTCGACGTCGACGACAGCACCCTCACCTTCGCGCCCAGCACTGCGTTTTTCGCCGGCGAGTACGTCACGGTGTCTCTGAGCACGGCCATCCACGGCACGTCGGGCGAACCCATGGCGCACGGCTACGCGTGGTCGTTCTGGGTGGCAACCGCCGCCGGATCCCTCGATTTGAACTACCTCACGCGTTACACCGTTCGCGACCCCGGCGGATTCGGAGTGCAGGCGTATGGTGCCTACGCCGGTGACCTCGACGGCGACGGATGGTGCGACTTGGTGGTGCCGTGCGAGCGCATGAGCCAGGCGCGCGTCCTGATGAACGACGGCGCCGGTGGGTACGGCGGCGGCTTCGCGGTGGTGCAGTTGACGTCGCTGTGCGGACCGAGCCCCAACGACGCGGGCGACTTCGACAACGACGGCGACATCGACGTGGCGATCGGCTGTCATGGCAGCGACCAGGTGAACGTGCTGCGCGGAGACGGCAGCGGCGGCTTTCCGATAAAGACCGCGTACACCGCCGACCAGCAGGTGCGCGCCGTCGGTGTGCTGGACGCCAACGGCGACGGCTGGGACGATATCGTGGCGACCGGACGGTTGGGGAGTAGTAGCGGAGGCAACCTTTCGCTGCTCTTGAACAACGGCGACGGCACCTTCGCGCCGCGCATCAGCATGGAAGCCGGCGTGAATCAGGAGACGTCGCTGGCCGTCGCCGATGCCAACAACGACGGCATCATGGATTTGTTCGTGGGGAGCTACACCGTGCCGCGCACCATTACGGTGATGCTGGGCGACGGCACCGGCGGCTTTGCGTCGCAACCTCACGTCGCAACCCTGGGCTTGCCGTGGATGCTCGCGGTGGGCGACGTGAACGGCGACCAAAATGTCGATGTGGTTTCCGCGGGCGCCTCGGGCGGTAATCTCGCGATTCATTTCGGAGATGGATCGGGCGGAATCTCGGCGGCCACCGTGCTCGCGATGGGCGGCCAGCCCATCGCCATCGACGCGGGTGACATCGATGGCGACGGAGATCTCGATCTGGCAGCGAGCAACAACGCCGGGTCGTGGGTGATCTGGGAAAACGCGAACGGTTCGTTCGTCAATCCGCGCACCCTGCTCGCCAGCTCGGCGGGCTCGTGTGCGACGCTGTACGACCGCGACAACGACGGCGACCTCGACCTCACGGGCGTGGACGAGGTCGACGATTGGCTGTACCTGTTCGAGAATATTTCGCCCTGGTCGCCGGTGGGCGAAACCCCCGACGCAGCGGCGCGTTTGCAGCAGAACTACCCGAATCCGTTCAACCCCAATACCACCATTCGCTTCGATCTACCGAGCCGCGGCGAGGTCGAGCTTGCGGTCTACGACGCGAGCGGAGCGCGCGTGGCCATCATCGCCCGGGGTTTCTATCCAGCGGGATCGCACACGGTGCGCTGGAACGGCACCGATGCCAGCGGCGCGCGTGTCGCGTCGGGCGTGTACTTCTATCGCTTGCGGTCGAACGGTGTCGAGCTCGCGCGCAAGATGCTGCTTCTCAAGTAGCACGCGGCGGGCTAGAGTCTCCGCGTGAGAAGCCTCTGGGTCGACGAAGACGCACGTGCGTTCGCCAACGATCCGGTCTCGCTGCGCGTGTACACGTCGCGCTTGATCGGCCAGGACGCCTCGCTCGTCCTCCACGGCGGCGGCAACACCTCGGTCAAAGCCGAAGCGCGCGATCTCTTCGGCGACCCCCACGACGCCATTTGGGTGAAGGGAAGCGGGTGGGACCTGGCCACCATCGAGCGGGCCGGGTTTGCACCGCTTCGCATCGATCTCGTACGCCGCATGGCCGCGCTCGATTCGCTCTCCGATGCGCACATGGTCGATATGCTGCGCGCCTCTCTCCTCGACCCCAACGCTCCCACGCCCTCGGTCGAAGCCATCCTGCACGCCGTCATTCCGTTTACCTTCGTCGATCACACCCACGCCGACGCGGTGGTCACCATCACCAACACGCGCGACGGCGTTGCGCGCATCGGCGAGATTTACGGCAACCGCATCTGTATCGTGCCCTACGTCATGCCCGGCTTCATCCTCGCCAAAGAAGTTTACGAGATGACGAAGGACATCGACTGGGCCGAGGTCGAGGGAATCATCTTGCTCAACCACGGTGTTTTCACCTTCGGCGACGACGCGCGTACGAGCTACGAGCGCATGATTCAGGTGGTGACGGAAGCAGAAGACTACCTCGCTATGAACGCGCCGCTGCCGGACGAGAACGAGCTCGAGTATCGGTACGCGGCGGGTGGCGCCGAGACGGGGCCCCCGCGGGTGACAAGCCCGCGGGGTGACGAGGCGACAGGACCCGCCGCAGCTGAGGACGACGATCTCGTCCAGCTCGCGCGCATGCGGCGCGCGGTATCGAAGGCGGCCGGGGGTGCGATGATCGCCCAGCACGACGCGAGCCCGCTGCACATCGCGTTTTCGTCGCGGCTCGACGCGGGCGAGGTAGCATCGCGCGGCCCGCTCACGCCCGACCACGTTATCCGCACCAAACGCACCGCACTCTTCGTCGATGGCGATGCCATCGCATCGGTGGATGCATACGCAAAAGGTTACCGCGACTATTTCGAGCGTAACGCGGAGAGCCATTTGGTGGCACTCGACCCCGCGCCGCGCTGGGCGGTGTGGCCCGGACGGGGTACGGTCGCGTTTGGGCGGACCCTCAAGGACGCGCGCATCGCGCGCGACATCGTCGCGCACACCGTGCCGGCCATGGCGCGCGCGGAGTTGTTGGGAGGCTGGGCGGCGCTGCCCGAGGACGATATTTTCGACGTGGAGTATTGGGAGCTCGAGCAGGCCAAGATCAAACGCGCACCCGTACCGTCCGAGAACGCGGGGCGCGTGGTGGTGGTGACCGGAGCCGCCAGCGGCATCGGCCGCGCCGCCGTGGACGCCTTCTTGCAAAGTGGCGCGTGTGTCGCCGCCCTCGACATCGCGGAGCACGTTGCGTCGCTGTGGAGCGATGACCGCGTGGCGGACTTCGTGTGCGATGTGACCGACGCGAGTGCGCTCGATTACGCCATCGAGAGCACGGTGCGGCGTTTCGGCGGCATCGATGTGGTAGTGAGTAACGCGGGGACGTTTCCCAAGAGCGCGCACATCGAACACCTTGATGACGAGCTGTGGCGCAAGAGCTTCGCGGTCAACCTCGACGCGCATCGGCGCTTGTTGCAGCGCGCCATTCCGTTTCTCGAGGCGGGCATCGACCCGGCGGTGGTGTTCGTGGCGTCGAAGAACGTGCCCGCTCCCGGCAAGGGAGCGGCGGCATATTCGGTCGCGAAAGCCGGGCTCACCCAACTGGCGCGCGTCGCCGCACTCGAGCTGGCACCGGCCGGCATCCGGGTCAATATCCTGCACCCCAACGACGTGTTCGACACCGCCATTTGGACACCCGAGGTGCTCGCGGCCCGCGCGCGCGAGTATGGCGTGAGCGTGGCTGAGTACAAGCGCAAGAACCTGCT
Source organism: Candidatus Krumholzibacteriia bacterium (assembly GCA_025923935.1). Taxonomy (GTDB): domain Bacteria; phylum Krumholzibacteriota; class Krumholzibacteriia; order WVZY01; family JAKEHA01; genus JAKEHA01. The sequence goes on along the minus strand of JAICFA010000243.1, from coordinate 331 downwards.
CGGCCGCGAAGTTACCTCGTTGGATGTAGCGGCGCTGGCGGTGGCCCTGGCTGGGCGAGTCTTCGCAGCCACCACCGGTGCCCAGATTCCCGTCGATGGAGGGAACGACCGCGTCGTCTAGAGCCGTTCCTTGCCCCGCTCCTTGCACCTGATGTAGCTTGGTAGTTATGCGCGGGTGGGTCGCAATCCTTCTCTTTTGTATGGTGGTGGGCGCAGTGGGCGCCGCCGCACCCGCCCTGGCTGCCCCCGAGTGCGCCGCGTGCGGCAAACCCATCAAGGGCGACGCCTACCACACCCAGGGCCGTGTCTATCACTCCAGCTGCTTTGTGTG
>JAICFA010000242.1 GCA_025923935.1 Candidatus Krumholzibacteriia bacterium | reverse complement strand
GGAGAAAAGCCTGCGCGTGATCCTTTTTCAAGCCGTACGCGAGGTCCTATTCAACGTGGCCAAGCACGCGGGAACCTCGGAGGCCACGGTATCGATGCATCAGCTCAACGGCACCATGCGCATCACCATCGAAGACCGCGGCAAAGGCTTCGATGCGGCCCACATGCCCGCCGGGTCGACGCTGCTTGGAATCAAGCGTCGCTTGAGCCTCTTGGGTTGTCAGATGGCGGTGGAGTCGACGCCGGGCAAGGGGACCTTGGTGCACATCGACGTGAAGACTGAACCGGCGGAGGGTGCGGCATGATTTCGATTTTGTTGGTCGAGGACCATGCCTTGCTCGCCGAAGCGCTGAGCCGTTTTTTGCACGAGGCCGGACTCCACCACGTGGTCGCGATTGCGCCCAGCGCCGAGTCCGCCCAGGAACGGCTGCCGGACATCGACGTCGACCTGGTTCTGGTCGACGTGTCCCTTCCCAAGATGAGCGGCATCGACTTGGTGGCCAAGCTCCACGAGCACTATCCGAATCTTCCTTGTCTCATGCTCTCCGGGCACAACGCCTCGCAGTACGTGAAACGATCCCTGGCGGCGGGCGCACGCGGTTACTTGCTGAAAGAGGACGTCACCGGGATTTTGGAAGGCATCGACCAGGTGCTGCGAGGCAACGTCTACATCAGTAAGAGCCTGCGCGAAGCGCAATAGTTTTCTCCGCCCGTTTCGTCTCCATTTCTTTTTCGAAGAATGCGATGTAGTGCCGCTGGCCGCTTGCGCGCCGCGCCAGTGCTTCGTTGGCGACTTCGAACAACACGCGTGCCACGGTCTCCGGGACGGTGTTGCCGCCGCCGACCAAGGCGAGCGGCACGCGCACGTAGCTAGGGCGGTCGTCGTTGAGGGTCCAATGCCGCGCGAGCGAGAAGACGTCGCACGCTTTCTCTCCCGACGGAATTCCGAGGTCGCGAAGCTGCAGCAAGTGAATGAGCTCGTGCGCGATCGTGTGGTACGAGAGCTTGGAGGGGTTCAGCCAGATGCGCGAGCCGCCGATCACCGCCATGCCGCTGGCCGCGCGTGTGAGTCCCACGGTGATGGTCTCGCCGTCGAGCTCGGGGAAGAAGCGGCGCACGTAGTCGACGCGGCGCAAGACGTCGTTGCGCAGGCGATGCTTGCGCAAGACGGAGCTCGCGACGACGCGCGGTGCGCGGCGATTGGGACGCGAGAGAAGATCGAGCTCGAGCTGCATCGTGGTTGAATCGGCACGGTAGCACGCCCGTAACGGATGTTGCTAATGCAAAGACGCTCGCATGGGCTCGCGTCGGGACGCTCGCACGGCTCGCGTCAGGAACGCTCGCACGGCTCGCGTCAGGAAAGCGTTGCGAAGGTTGCGCCGCCCGCCTACCATCGCGACAATGGACCGACTAAGAGCCTCCGCCGCGTTCCTATGCGGCGTGTTGTGCGTCGCCGGGTTGGTGTCCGGCGTCGTCGTCAGCTACACTGCTCGCACCCTCTTCGACCCGTCGCGCTTTTCGCAGCGCGCCGCTGCCAGTCTGGCCGAACCGGAGGTTGCGCGCGTGGTGGCCGCCGAGATCACCGACCAGATCATCGCCGCGCGCCGTGACCTCACCGCCTATCGCCCCATCTTGCTCGGCACGGTGGAGTACGTCGTCTCCTCCGCGCCCTTTCGCGCGCTCGTGCGACGCGCCGCCAAGAAAGGCCACGCCACCCTCATCTCGCGCGCCGGCGAAGAGCTGTCGCTGACGGTCGCCGACGTGGGCGTGGTGGTGCGCAACGCGCTTTCCATGTATCCCGAGATCGCCAGCAAGCTCCCGGAGAAGGCGCAGGTGGTGCTGGCGTCCACCGAAGAGTGGCCCAACGGCAAGCTGTTGGTGCGCGTGCTGCGCATGAGCGACCGGTTGCGCTCGCGCGCCTACCTCCTGTTGGGGGGTGGGTTGGGCGCGGGCATTGCGGGGGTGTGGTTGTCGCGCCGCCGCGACCGCTATCTCTTGCGCGTCGGACTGGGGCTGGCGATCTCCGCCGTCATCGTGGGCGCGTACGCGCGCTTCGGCGGCGACTGGATGGCGCCCCTTGCCAAAGCACCCACCGGGGCCGAGTTGATTCGCGGCCTGTGGCCGGCCTTCGTCGGACCGCTCGCCATGCGCATGGTGATTCTCGCCGCCATCGGCCTGGTGATCGTGGCGGGGGTCACGTCGTTTCTGGCCAAGATCGACATCGCCGCCATCGGCCGTTTCATCGCCACGCGCCTCGACGACCGCCCGCAGCGCGCGTCGCTGCGCATCGGGCGCGCCTTCTTGTTTATTGTCATGGGGATTCTGATCGCGCTGCGACCGGTACAGTCGCTCGAGATTCTCATGGTGATGGTGGGTGGAATCGTGTTCTTCATCGGCGTGCAAGAGTTGTTCTCGTTCATCGCGCGCGGCTTGCCGGAAGCGCGCGCCGTGCTGGAAGAGCAGATCGATGAGCGGCGCTCGGTCTGGCCGCGCGTGGCCGTGATCGGGACGATGGTGCTCTTGCTGGTGGCCGCCGGCGGCTACTGGCTCTCGCGCGACGACGACGCCCTCGCGGTGGTACCGGCGGAGGAAATGGTGGACGCGTGCAACGGCCATCCCGAGCTGTGCGAGCGCCGTTTGAACGATGTGTGCTTCGCCGCGACGCACAATTCGATGGCGGCGGCCGACATCGCCACCTGGATGTTTCCCAATCAGGAGAAGGGGATTCCCGCGCAATTGCAGGATGGCGTCCGCGGTTTTCTGATCGATGTGCACTACGGTGTGCCCGTCGGCGCGCGCATCAAGACCATGCTCGAGGACGAAGCCAAGGCGATGGAGAAATACACCGAGGCGCTGGGTGTGGAAGGGGTGACGGCGGCGATGCGCATTCGCGAGCGCTTGGTCGGCAGCGAAGAGACCGGGCCGGTCGACGTGTACGTGGGACACGGTTTCTGCGAGCTGGGCGCAGAGAAGTTGGTGGACGTGTTGGTCAGGATGAACGACTTCCTCGTCGCCAATCCCGGCGAAGTCGTCATCATCATCATTCAAGACGAAGGTGTGGCACCCGCGGACATCCAGCGCTGCTTCGCCGCGAGCGGGCTCGAGGAGTTGGTGTACCGGGGCGCGGTCACCAAGCCCTGGCCCACGCTGCGCGAGATGGTGGAGAGCGACGAGCGCGTGCTCGTGTTCGCGGAGAACAATGCGGAGGGCGTGCCCTGGTACCACTTGGTGTGGGACGCGTTCCAGGAAACGCCGTATCGCTTCTTGACGCCCGACGAGTTTTCCAGCAAGCCCGGACGCGGCGGCAAGTCGGGCTCGCTGTTGCTCATGAACCACTGGATCGAGACCACCCCCGCCCCCAAGCCCAGCAACGCCGCCATCGTGAACGCCTACGATTTTCTGCTCACGCGGGCGCGCCTGGTGCGGCGCGTGCGCGGCATGATGCCGAATCTGATCGCCGTCGATTTCTACGCCACCGGCGACTTACTGCGCGTCGTCGACACCATGAACGGCGTGGAGTCGCCTGCCAGCGCGGGTGCGGCGCGGTAGCTATTCGCCGGCGTCAAACTGCCGTTTCTAGGTCGGGCGCGGCCCTCTATCCGCGGCGGTCCCTCATAGAGCGGGCCCAGCACTCGCTCCGCCTCGAGACGGTTGTGATACGCACACAGAACGCGCAAATTCTCGTCTTCTCCCTCACCGCCCAATGCCACCGGCCTGATGTGGTCGATCTGTAACCCTCGCGTTGAAGCGCAGCGCCGGCCGTCGGGTGCTTCGAATGTGCATTGTCCCTCGTCGCGCACGTACACGCGATCGCGTATCGCGGGCGCGATGTATCGCACACCCGTTACGGGTGTAGCTCGCGTTTGTAGTTGTTGCGGCTTCGCTTTCGTACGGGACTTCACGTTCGCCGTGCGAGACTTCCCATTCATGTTCGCTGGCTGCACTGCGTTTTCCTGTTTCTCTTTCTTGTCATTACGACGCGCCGCCGCCAACTCGCGGCGGGCGGCGCGGCGTGATGGGTCGTTCTTTTCGATCATGACATCTAACGCGAGCTCGAACACCTGCTCGAGCGACGCGTTGGCGGGCAGCCGGTGCCACGCCAGGGATCGCACTTTCTCGAGCTTCGCCATGAAGCCGTCGCTGGCGGAAAACTGAAGGACGGTGTGGCGCCGGAGCGTGTGTGCTTTTTCTAGACACGCAGCGTCAAGCGCCGCGTGTCGGGAAGAACGGTCGTGCGCGGCAACCAAAGACGCGTCAATAGACGAGTTCGCGTCCGCAAGTGGGAGTGATCCCACTTCAGCCGCCGCATCCGCGGAGGCGGGAGACGCCGCACGCGTCGCGGCGGCCAGTTCAACCCGTGGAGCGGCCGGCGCCGGAACTCGTACGACCACGGTCCTCACGCGATCGCGCGGTGTTTTCGCGCGCGGCTCGAATTCAGCGACGATCGCCTCGACCTCGCGCTGCGACTTACCACGGATTCGCGCCAGGACCGCGTCCTTGTTCGCGGCCGTGAGAATCCGCGACACCTGCGCGACCGTACTCACATTCACCTCGTTGGATGCCAGCAGCCGGC
>JAICFA010000241.1 GCA_025923935.1 Candidatus Krumholzibacteriia bacterium | reverse complement strand
TCGGCGACATGACGTTTCGCGCCGTGGAAACACTGCGCACGGTCGACCTCATCTTGGCGGAAGACACGCGCCATTCACGCCGCCTCATGAGCCATTACGCCATTACCACCCCGCTGCAGTCGTACCACGACCACAACGAGACGCGCGCCACACCCGCTATAATTGAGCGGCTTCACAACGGGGAAAACATCGCGCTCGTCACCGATGCGGGGACACCCGGGATCTCCGACCCCGGTTTTTACCTGGTGCGCGCCGCGCTGGACGCGGGCATCGCAGTCACCATGGTGCCGGGTGCCAACGCGGTGCTGCCCGCGCTGGTTCTCTCCGGATTTCCCAGCGAGGTCTTCGTGTTCGCCGGCTTTCCGCCGCGCAAGAGTGGCGCGCTGGCGCGCACCATCGAGGGACTTGTGGACGAGCCGCGCACCACCATCTTCTACGTTTCACCGCATCAATTGCACAAAGTGCTCGACGCGGTTGCAAACCGTTTGCCCGAACGCGCCGTAGCCGTTGCTCGTGAGCTCACCAAGGTGCACGAAGAAGTTGCCCGCGGCACAGCGAGAGAAATACGCGATCGATTCGCAAAAGCAACGCCGCGCGGCGAGTTCGTATTGGTCGTGAAGGGCATCGGTAGGCAGAGCCGCGCGGCGGGTCCAGACCAAGACGCCCAATCTTGACGATGTCTCGAAGCGGGTGATACGGTCCCGCGTCATGGACAAACGCGCCCTCCAAGCCAACGCGCGCAAAGTGCTCGATCCCGTGGTCAACGCGCTCGTGGCGTTCCACATTTCGCCGTTGTTGGTGTCGCTCTTCGGGCTGGCGCTCGCGGTGTGGGGGGGAGTGGTCGCGGCGCGCGGCTCATTGCGCGCCGCCGGCATTTTTCTGCTGCTCGCGGGCTTGTGCGATGTGCTCGACGGCGACGTGGCGCGCCGCCTGGGAAAGTCGTCGCGCTTCGGAGCCTTCATCGATTCCATGCTCGATCGCGTGAGCGAGTTCGTCCTCTTCGGGGGGATCCTGCTCTACGTGGTGCGACGCCCGGCGGGCTTCGAGCTGTACGAGCCCGTCGTTATCATGCTGGCGCTGATGGGGTCGGTGATGACGAGCTACGCGCGCGCGCGCGCCGAAGGCGTGGGCATCGAGTGCAAGGTGGGCGTAATGGAACGGCCCGAGCGCATCGCGCTCATGGCGATCGGGTTGATCGCGGGGTATCGCTTCTTGATGGCGGTCATGATCCTGCTCGCCGCGACGTCCTTGTACACCGTCTTCCAGCGCATCCGCCACGTCCACCGCGCCGCGAATCAATCCAGCTGAGCTGCTTTCACGATCTCCGCTTGGACGTCATCCACCCGACGCGTCCCGTCCAGCCTCACCACGCGGCCGTATTCCTTCTCGTAGGTTCGAAAAAGCGTCGCGTAGTTCTTCGCGATCGCCTCGAGCAGTTCCTTCGTCTCATAGATCGCCGAGGCACCGGCGCGCCGCGACAATCGTTCCAAGCAAACATCGACCGGCACATCGAGAAAGATGGTGAGGTCGGGAACGGCGCAGCCGCGGTTGATCGCGACCACCCACTCGGGCTTGATCGCGGCGTCGAGCGTTTGGTACGCCAGCGACGAGAAGACGTAGCGGTCGCAGATCACGTGCTCGCCGGCGTCGAGGTGGGTGTGGATCTCGCGCGAGTGCGCCAGCCGGTCGGCGGCGAACAAGAGCGCCATCGAGCTTTCCGGCGGACGATAGGGCGAGCCGTCGGGCCCCGGCTCCTGCGATGTCAGCAAGCGACGGATGAATGCACCGATCGGCCCCGACGTGGGCTCGTTAGTAACGAAACCAGGGATGCCGCGCTGCGTACAATGGCCATGCAGCTTGGCGGCTTGAGTGGTGGTGCCGGCCCCGTCGAGGCCTTCCAAGACGATAAATCGTGCGTCGCGTTGCGGCATGCGGAACGCCCGGCCGCGAGGCCCGGGCATCGCGGGAGTCTAGCAAAGCGCCCGTCGGCCGGAAAAGGCTTGGTTGCCGCTCCTGGTCGATTCATTTATATTTCGGCCGCTTAGCCGGGCCCGCCCGAGCCGTGCACGCGACCCAAGAGCCGGCCCTCAAGCCAGGAACCGCTGGAATACATGTTGCAACTGTCGAGCTTCGCGCCGCTTAGAGAAACGGACGGCGCGCCCTCGAGGAGGCCTGAACCGTGAAGCGATTCTCCCCCCGTCACCTTATAGTAGGCATCGCCTTCCTTGCGCTGGGCGCCTTCACCATCGGAACCGTGGGGGGAGCCTTCGGCCAGAGTAAGACGGGCGGCGGCAAGACGGCCCAGACGGACGTCTATCACGACCTCGAGATCTTCACCAAGATCCTCGAAAAGATTTCGCAGAACTACGTCGACGAAGTCGACACGCACCAGCTGATCGAAAAAGCCATCGAGGGCATGCTCTCCGAGCTCGACCCGCACAGCCAGTACCTGGCCGGCCTCGAGTACGAAGACCTGATGGTGAGCACCCGCGGCGAGTTCGGTGGCTTGGGCATTCTCATTTCATTCCGCGACAATTATCCGACGGTGATGTCGCCCATCGACGGTACTCCGGCCGAGCGCGCCGGTGTGCGCGGCGGCGACCAGATCATCGAAATCGAAGGCAACGCCACCGAAGGGTGGAGTGTCGACAAGGCGGTCGGCTTCCTGCGCGGCGAGCCGGGCACCAAAGTGCGCTTCAAGGTCACGCGCCCGGGATCGACCGAGCCCATCGAATACGTGCTCACGCGCGAAGTGATCAACGTCTCGAGTGTTCCCTACTACAGCAAGATGGACGACGGCATCGGCTACATACGCGTGTCGAACTTCGCCAAGAAAACGGCGCAAGAGCTGGAAGACGCGCTGACCGACCTCGAAAAGCAAGGCATTCGCGGCCTGGTGCTGGACTTCCGCTCGAACCCGGGTGGTCTCTTGCAGACCGCGACCGAAGTCACCGAGCTCTTCCTGGATAAGGACAAGCTCGTGGTGTACACCAAGGGTCGTTTGGCCAACTCCAACCGCAAGTACTACTCGTCGAACCGCGACATCCATAAGGGATATCCCATCGTTGTCATGGTGAACGAGAACAGTGCCAGTGCTGCGGAGATTTTCGCCGGTGCGATGCAGGACTGGGACGCCGCGGTGGTGGTCGGCCAGACCTCGTTCGGGAAGGGCACTGTACAGACCGTGTTCACCCTCTCCGAAACGGAAGCGGTCAAGCTGACGACCGCCAAGTACTACACCCCGTCGGGCCGCAGCATCCACAAGGACGAGCGCGACCGCGACGAAGACGACGATCTTATGGCGATGAACGACGGCGGCGGCGAAGTCGATCTCCAGCCCGAAGACGCGCCCGAGCAGAAGCTCGACGCGGGCACGCAGGAGCTCAAGCAAGCCAAGGAAGCGGTCGAGAAGCCCGTCTTTTATACCTCGAGTGGGCGCGTGGTCTATGGCGGCGGCGGCATTACGCCCGACGTCGAGTACACGCCGCGCGAGTACACCGACCTCATGCGCCGCCTGGAGCGCGACGGTTTGGGCTTCTCGTTCGCGGTCGATTATCTCAAGAGTCACCAGATCACCGAGGACTTCAAGACCAGCGACGCCATCCTCGCGGACTTTTACAAGTTCCTCGGCGCGCGCAAATTCGAGTACAAGAAGGAAGAGCTGACGGAAGAGAACGTCGACTACATCCGCACCATGATTGCGCGCGAGGCCGTCAACAACAAGTACGGTCGCAAGTCGATGTACAAAGTGGTACTGGACGCCGATCCCGAGCTGCAGGACGTTCTCCATATGATGGAGAAGCACCCCACGCTCAAGGACATGTTCCAGTACGCCGACGATCAGAACAAGAGCAGCGTCAAGAAACCGGCTGCTCCCAAGAAGTAACGAGTCGGGGTCCACGAGAGTATCGTCCCGCCCGCGTGCCGCGACCCCCAGTGAGCACGATGAAGAAGATTGCCGTACTATGCGATTTCGACGGCACGGTCGCCCAAGACGACGTGGGCGACCTGCTGTTCGAAACTTTTGCGACCGATGAAGCTCGCGGCGCCGTCGACGAGTGGATGCGCGGCGAGATTTCGTCGCGCCAGTGCCTCGAGCGCGAAGCCGCGGCGGCGCGCTGTTGTCCCAAGACGCTAAAGAACTTCCTCTCCGAGCGCCGCCTCGATCCCTACTTCAAAGACTTCCATGATTTCGCCAAACAGCGCGGCATCGAAGTCGTCGTGTTGAGCGACGGCCTCGATTCTTACATCGAGCAGATGCTGATTCGCAACGGCCTCGGTGGCATCGAATTCTTCGCCAACCGCCTGCGCATCGACGGCGAAACCTTGCACGTCGAGTTCCCCTGGTACGACATGCTCGAGTGCACCGAGTGCGGCTGCTGCAAGACCTTCCACCTCATGCGCTACAAAGAAGACGGCTACTTCGTGGTCTACGTCGGCAACGGTCTCTCCGACCGCTGCCCCTGCGAAAGCGCCGACCTGGTGCTGGCAAAAGGGGAGTTGTTGGCGCATTGCCGCGCGAAGAAAATCGGCGCGGTGGAATTCAAGAACTTCCGCGACGTCGAGCGCGAAG
>JAICFA010000240.1 GCA_025923935.1 Candidatus Krumholzibacteriia bacterium | reverse complement strand
TGAGCGCGGAGCGGATCGAGCTGCGCACGCTCACTAGCACGCGAACCGCGTTCTCGTCGGTGTGCACCGCAGCCAGATTGTTGGAAGTCTCAACCAGGCCGGGCACGTCGAGGCTCATCGCCGCGACACCGTGCGGCAGCGCGAGGAGCGCCGCTAGCACGCGACGCTGCGATTCGGCGTCGAGCACGCGCGTCTGGGTCGCGGGGCGCACCTCGACCGTTAGCTCGGGATCGGCCGGGCCCAGCTCCGCCTTTATGGCGGCCGCCTCGTCGCGCACGGCGCGCTCGAACGCGTCCTTGGAAGACGCCTCGACGGAGATGATGGCGAACGCTTCGCGCGGAATCGCATTGTGCGCACTGCCTCCTTCGATGGAAGCGAGCCGCGTCTTGGCCGCACCCGAGCCCTTGGCGATACAGCGTGCCAGTGCTTGCACGGCGTTGCCGCGCTGCAGCACGATATCCATGCCGGAGTGGCCGCCGCGCAGCCCGGTGACGCGGACGTCGAGAAACGCGCCGTTGCCGGGAGCCTGCTCGCGCGCGACAGGGATCGTGATCTCGCTGTTGCCCCCGCCCGAGCAACCGATGTAGATCGCGTCCATCTCTTCGGTGTCCAGATTCAGCAGGCGGCGTCCTTTGACCATGGACGGGTCGAGCTGCATCGCGCCGGTGAGCCCGGTCTCTTCGTCGACGGTAATGAGGATCTCGATCGGTCCGTGCACGGCGTCAGGATCATCGGCGATCGCCATCGCCGACGCCATCCCGATGCCGTTATCGGCGCCGAGGGTCGTTCCGCGCGCGTAGAGCCAATCGCCCTCGGTGCGCAGCTGAATGGGATCGCGCGCGAAGTCGAATTTCACGTCCGCGTTCTTCTCGTGCACCATGTCCATGTGAGCTTGCAGCACGAGAATCGGAGCTTTCTCGTGCCCCTTGCTGGCGGGCACCGCAACGACCGTGTTCCCCACCTTATCGGTTCGCGTTTCGAAGCCGCGCTCGTTCGCCCAGGCAAGCAAGTGCTCGCGAATTTTTTCTTCGTGCTTGGAGGGCCGGGGAATTTGGCGAATCTTGTCGAAGTGGCCCCACACGTAACGCGGCTCGAGATTGTCGATCATGGGTCGGTCTCCTTGGAGCGACCGGCGCGCGCGGAAAACTCACCGCGCGCGCCAGTGGCATGAATGTAGATCAGAACGGATCCGGCACGTCGACCGTTTCCGTCGTGATCAATTGAATGGCGAGCCATGCCCTCCAGTCGAACACCATGGGATCGACACCGGAAGGCGACGGCGCGATGCTGTCGTTCAAGATTTGAAACTCCAGCACCGGATTTGCGCCCGCGAGGAAATCGTCGAGCGCCTGGTTGATGATCGCGACACCCGCGGGCAGAAGCGGTACTCCGATCTTCTGACCGACTGCACCCTGCACCGACACCGAGGCGTAGTCGGCGATGGGCGTTAGCGAAGAGGTCGGCGGGTCTACCCGCCGCACGCTGATGGTACCCGAGATGGTCCAGTCGTGCGACTGATCGAATGCACTGACGCCGTAACTCACCGAGCTGACGAAGGCGTCCTTGATATCCGACAGCGCCACGTCGTTGTCCTCGAGGATATCGCGAATCTCGTCGGCGACGTCGATCACCGCGGTCTCGGGGTCATCGGTCGCGTCGTCCTCGTTCTCCGAGAAGTTCGCCGAGGTTTCGCCCGTGAACACGATATCGAGCGTCTTTTCCTCCATGATACACGCAGGCAAAGAGAGCGCCACGAGCGCGATTGAAAGCCAAATCAAAATCGTCTTCATGTCGTCACGCTCCCTTCATCGGCCGACGTTGCCCAAGGCAAGGCCGAAGGTAAAGTTGCTGGTGTCGGAGAAATTGTAGTCGGCCCACACCTGGCCGGCGGCGAAGTTCAGGCCGGCGCCGACGGTGAAGCGGAACGAGTTCTCGCCCTCCATCGAGACGGCGACGGCTTCGTCGTTGCTGTCGGCGTACTCGACGTCGAGGTCGAGACTCTCGTAGGCAACACCGCCGTACGGCTCGAACGTCATGAAACCCACCGGCATGCGCCGGCTGCCCTGCAGCTGCACGGTCAGCGCGGAGGTGTCGACGAACGGGTTGCCGAAATCGTTTTCACCGATTTCGAGCTGTTGGTACAGCACGCCGACCGCGACGTCGAGCGGCGGATTCTCGCCGAAATACTGCGAGACGCTGTGACGGCCGCCGATGCCAAACATGTCGACATTTCCCAGATCGTTGTCGCCGGTCTCGAACGCCGCCCAGCGTACCACTGCTTCCGTGCCCGCGATGGACGACAATCGCAGCTGCGGCACGGCGAGTCCGAACGAATTCAAATCGAATCCGCCGGGAAACGCGAACTGCGCTCCGCCCTGTCCGTCGGCGATTACGGCTTCGCTGCCGCCGACCACGGTGGGGACGTCGTACGACGTGGTGCCGGGCTGCGGGACGAATCCAGATTCGGCGGTGGCTTGGAACGTGCGGTCGTCGTCTTCGAAAAACAACCCCATCACGGGTGCTTCGACCGACACGTGGAAGCTGGTTTTCGGAATGTACGCGGAGTAACCAAAGCCGCTGTTCAGCGCGGCGCCGAGTGCGTTCGCCAGCGGCTGCAAATAGCCGACGGCGTTGTCACCGGTATACACGGAGATTTGGCCCTGGACGTCTCCTTCGTCCGCGGTCACTACCACGGGCGAGACGACGGCCAGAAGAACAAAAACAGCCAACGCCCCGCAGGTTCGGGAAAGCGGGCGCATGCAATGCCCTCCTTAATAGATGGTTGGAAGATGCGAACTGCAGAACGGAGCGGAGGATACACACTCGACCGGGGAATTTCAACTCCCCGCGGACACCTCAGCGCGGTGCGCGCGCGCGCATGATCATGGGCTGGCCCGTCGCCGCGACCACACTGCGCCAAAGATAACTCTCGGGGTGGATCTTCTTGCGCCCGCGAACCGTGAGAGGGATGGGCACGTGCGTATAGATGCCGTGCCACAGGCCGATCACGACGTCGGTCTTCCCCGCCATCCCCGCGTGGACCGCGTTGCGGGCGAGGTTGTCGCAGAAAATGGCGTCGCCGGCGTTGGCCTTCACACTGCGGATCATGTAGCTGGGATCGATGTACTTCATGCCGAACATGTGGCCGCGCTTGCGCAGATGATTGGCGACCTGCTCGCGCAGGAAAATGCCGATGTCGCGCGGGACCACATTGCCGGACGCGTCTGTTTCGCGGGAGCGGTCGGGGAAGAATTGCTGGCCCGCGCCTTCCGCCACCACCACCACCGCATGCCCGTGATTCATCAGACGGCGCTCGAGGCAATCCAGAAAGCCGCCGTCGCCGTGCAGGTCGAACGGGACTTCGGGAACCAGACAGAAGTTCACCTGCATGCTGGCGAGGCTGCCGTAGGCGGCGATGAAGCCCGAATCTCGCCCCATCACCTTCACCAGACCGACCCCGTTGATCGTGCCGATCGCCTCCACGTGCGCCCCGTCGATGGCCTGCCGCACCACCTCCACTGCGGTGTCGAAACCGAAGGTCTTGTAGACGAACGGAATGTCGTTGTCGATCGTCTTCGGAATGCCAACCACGGCGACCTTGGCACTGCGCTTCTCTAGCTCCTCGAACAACGCGTGCGCGCCGCGCAGGGTTCCATCGCCACCGATGCAAAACAGCACGTCGATACCGAGCGATTGGACGTATTCGGCTATCACGGCCACGTCTTCCGCACCGCGCGACGTACCCAGCACCGATCCGCCTTCGTTGTGAATGGTGCGGATCAGCTCGTAGGTGAGCGGCACCGGCTCATAGCCGCGTGCCGGATTCATGCCGCGAAAACCGAAGCGAAAACCGAGAATGTCGCGGACACCGTACTGGAACGTCATCTCCAGTACCATGGAGCGAATGACGTTGTTGACCCCGGGCGAAAGCCCGCCGCACGTCACCACGCCCACGCGGGTCTCTTTGGGGTCGAAGTAGAGCCACTCGCGCGGCCCCGCGCGTTCCAGGAACAAGTGTGAATCGAAGTCGCCCTCCGTCTCGCCGGCGACCTTATAAAGGACGCGGGTGCGGTCTGGAACGTAGTGGGCGAGACCGTCGCCCACGTGCGTGGACAGGTTCAAGGGCGAGGGTATGCGCCGTTCGCCGAGACTGCGAGGTACGAGCTGCTCAGGAGTGAGACGGCTGGCCATGCGTGCATATAGATAGAAGAATCTGCGCGCGTAGGTCCAGCACGATTTCGGAGCACTTCTACGACGCCAACAACCGCCAGACTTGTGCCACCAAGAAGCACACGACGATGCCGAGGACGACCGGCAGCAATGTAGCAACCGTGGTCCACTTCCCCGAACGCGTCTCCTTATAGATGGTGTAGATGGTGGTGCTGCACGGGTTGTGCAGCAGGCTGAACAGCATCAAGTTCACACCCGTCAGCACCGTCCAGCCCCCCGCCCGCAGCAAGTCGGAGACATCCCCCACATCGTCGAGCTCGAACATCACCCCGGCACCGGCGCCCACGCCGGCAATACCCGCCGTCGTGACCGTCAGCATGAGGATGGTGGGAATAATGATCTCGTTGGCCGGGATGGCCACGATGTACGCAAGCAGTA
>JAICFA010000239.1 GCA_025923935.1 Candidatus Krumholzibacteriia bacterium | reverse complement strand
GATGCAAGACCGCGGCAGCCGAATCGCTGATCCTTCCATTGGCGATCTTGAAGGTAACGGAGATGCGGAATTAGCATTTGTTTCACGCGACTCCGTTCTGCACGTCCTCGATATCGGATCTGGGACCGGTGAAGGTGACTGGGCATCGGCGAACGCAAACGCGATGCGGACGAATTTGGTCGAACAACCGGTTGGGGGTGATTATTCGGGTGTGGTCTCCCTATTCAATCGCTGCTTTGTTCGTGGTGACGCTACGTTCGACACGCTCTATGTCGATATGACCGCCGACGTCATCGTGGACGATACCGATGCCGAAGCTACTGGCCAGGATCCTGATCGATGCGAGGTCGTTGTGCGAGACAGTCTTGGTGTCATGGGGTCACCTCCAAGCAGAGTATCATTTTACTCGCGCGAGGTCGGTAACGACGTATGGGTGGGCCTGACGATCGATACGCTTGCCACAAGCGCCACGTTGAGATACTGCCAGCTCAGTAACGCACAGAACGCCTTTCTTATGAAAGCAGCGCAATCCGCTGTCATAGACAACTGTGTTATCGAAGACTGCAGCGACTACGGGCTGAGTATTGCCCATACGGGATTCGTTACGGTTGACAGTACGACGATTCGGGGCGCTGACTACGCTATCACAGCGCGCGACGGGACGACTCTCTCGTTGTCGAACTCGACAATTGAAAACTGTTCGCTATATGGTGTCGCCGTTTACAAGAACTCGACGCTCGATATGACCGCGACCTCTTTCCTCGCGAACGGCATCCCAGTTTATCTTGCCAAAGAAACGGGTTCGTGGATCAAAGGAACAGTCGAAAACTGCACCTTTTCAGATAATGACCACGGCGTTTGGGTCAGTGGGTCTGGAGACTCGATTATTGTGATCGAAGATTGCACTATCGAGAATAGCGTTTCGACAGGGATGTATCTAGAAAATGCAACGGTGTCGGTTAATGATGTGACAATGCGCGGTGCCGAGTTCGGCATTAATGCAAATCCAGGAACCAAGCTAACGCTGTCGAACTCGGTGATTGAGGACGAATCGCTTTTTGGGATACTAGTTCGGGACGCAGTAATCCAGGCGACGTCGACGTCATTTGCGGGCAACGACATTGGCCTCTGCTTGGGTGCTGGGACCTCGTGGGTGAAGGCGACTGTTCGCGACTGCAGCTTTGCTAATAATGGTGACGGAGTGTGGATTAACGATTTTGGCGACTCTTCGATCGTTATTGATGATTGCCTGATTGACGACAACGTGACTAGCGGAATTTACGTCGAAGATCAGGGAGACGTAACGATCACGCGTAGCACGATCACGAACAATACAATTGGCGTGTATAGCTATGACAGCAACCCGAAGATTCGCTCACGGAATCTGATTCAGAACAATGCGGGCGGGATCAAGTGTGACAATAACTCGGTCGCTGTGGTCGAGTCGTGCACAGTCAACAACAACACGAACGGGGTCGCGGTTCTCAACGGAGCAAATCCCGATCTCGGTCACGTCACGGGCGGCAATTCGCTTGGCCAGAACATCATGAGGCCCAACACCTCGTACCATGTCTCGAATCTTACGTCGAATACGATTATGGCGGAAAACAATTACTGGCCTCGAAATCCGCCTAGCCAGTGCAGCCCAGCGTCGACGAAGTTCTACGGGTCGGTGGACTATGACCCCGACTTAGGGTGCACGCCCCCGGACCTATCGGTGCTGTACGAGGCACCACTATTCACCTCCGGCGGTCCGGACGAAGATATTCCGGCGCGGTTCCGTCTCGGCCAGAACTACCCCAATCCGTTTAATCCCACGACAACCATCGCGTACGAGGTTCCGAGCCCAGGAAGTTACGTGGCAATTACGCTCTATGATGTAGAGGGAAGGCGCGTTGCGGATCTAGTCAATGGGCACAAGGCGCCTGGATTTTATTCCGTTTCTTGGAACGCCCGCGACCTCAACGGCGACCCCGTGGCCTCGGGAGTGTACTTTCTCCGAATGAAAGCGGGTCACTTCTTGAGCACGAAGAAGCTGGTCCTGCTCAAGTAGATTGCTGCCAGCGGAGGCATGGACGGATGGAAAAAATAGCGAAACCGTTGGCATTGACATTGGGGTTCATCATGCTCACGGGTGCCGCCGGGATCGATGGAAGGAACCAAACGATCCTGATTCGATCGAACGACGTGGCCCTACACACCGATCCAGATACGACTATCGGGCATTACTACACCGTTGCGTACACTCTGCCCGAAAACCTCTCCAGCCAGGATCTCGACCACGCGATCCTGGAAGTATTCGTGAATGTGAGTGCGAAGGAAAGAGGGGAGTACCGCAACGAAGCGCCCGTGTTGGAGGTCTATGCCCTTACCGCCCCGTTCTCGGGGACACTCAATCTTGAGACGTTAGATTGGCCCACTGGTGTAGTGCGACCTGTTGTAGCCGAGGAGAGCCGCCGGGTCATCATCGAAATCACGAACATCGTCCGGTCGCATCTGGAGGGTACCCTTGAAAACAACGGATTAATCCTGGGATCATTGACTGGCATGCGAGAGGGAGAGTTTACTTTCGTAGCTGGCGCGCTGCCGGAAGGAGCCGTAGGCCAGGTTCGAATATACAGGCGCAATCATTTTGTCCCCATGGAAGTGCAGAGCGAGCGTAGCCAAGACAATGACCCGTGAACTTTGATTCTTCAAGTTGATCGCAGCAAAGGCTGCGTGATGCTTTGCATCTCTTGACCATCACATGATGCGTTGGGCCCTGTCGCCCCACTGAAACGAAGTGGACCTAAAGTCCAAGCTCAAGCGCGCACGCGAGAATTTGCTCTCGCCGCTGAACAAGGTGTTCCAGCGGGGAGGCGCAAGTGCGATCGACATCGACGAGCTGGAGGCCCTATTGCTCCAGGCCGACGTGGGCGTGGACACGACCGAGCGCGTGGTGGAAACCCTCAAGAAGGAAGGTGGCGCCGATCCGCGCGCCGTCCTGCGCCAGCGCTTCCTCGAGATTCTCGCTGACAAAACGCCGGCGGTGGTAACCGCCAAGCCGCGCGCCATCGTGGTGGTCGGAATCAACGGCGTGGGCAAGACCACCAGCACCGCGAAGCTCGCGTATTACCTGAAGTCGCGCGGCCAAACCGTTCTGTTGGCGGCGTCCGACACCTTTCGCGCCGCCGCCGTCGACCAGCTCGCCATCTGGGCCGATCGCGTCGGCGTCGAGCTGGTTCGCCACCACGACGGCACCGACCCCGGGGCGGTCGCCTACGACGCCTGCGAAGCTGCCAAGTCGCGCGGTCTCGACGTGGTCGTGGTCGACACCGCCGGGCGCCTGCACACGCGCAGCAATTTGATGGATGAGCTCGCCAAAGTCCGCCGCGTGTGCGAGCGCGCGCTGGGCGAGGGTGCGGTGGAAACGCTGCTGGTGTTGGATGCCAACCTCGGCCAGAACAGCCTGGCGCAAGCCAATGAGTTCGCCGCGCGCATGCGCATCGACGGTGTGATTCTCACCAAGCTAGATAGCACCGCCAAAGGCGGCATCGTGATCGCGGTGAAAGAGGCGCTCAAGGTGCCCATCCGCTACGTCGGCGTGGGCGAAGGCGTGGACGATTTCGCCGAGTTCGACGCCGTCTCCTTCGTGGACGCGTTGCTGGGCTGATGCCCGCGACCTTGACACTCCCTCCGCATCTCCCTCATATTCGGGCCTTGGAAACCTTCGGGGCGGGGTGAAAGTCCCCACCGGCGGTACAGCCCGCGAGCGGAGCGATCCGCAGACCCGGTGTGATTCCGGGGCCGACAGTTAAAGTCTGGATGGGAGAAGGTGGACAGCCGCAAGCGCGATGCGCTTGCGGTCGCTTGCGTATCTCCTCCCATCATCCTTTTTCTCCCCAGTTTCCCTTAAAGCTATGAGCAATCGTCTTATAGAGGAACGCGGTTCCTTCGCTACCGACCTCGATCGGACCTCCATGCAGCGCGCCCGCGAGCTCGCTCGGTTGGGCGCTGGACGGACCGGCTCGAACCCCATCGTGGGTGCGTTACTGGTGAAGGACGGTGCGGTGGCCGGCGCTGGATTCCACGGCGAGCAAGGCGAGCGTCACGCCGAATGCCTCGCCCTCGAGCGGGCCGGTGAACGGGCGCGGGGTGCCACCCTGTACGTGACGTTGGAGCCGTGCGCCCATCAAGGCCGCACGCCGCCCTGCGTCGACGGCATCATTCGCAGTGGAGTGGCGCGCGTGGTGTGTCCGTCTATCGACCCGGATGCACGCGTGCGCGGCCGCGGGATGGCGGCGTTACGCGCCGCGGGACTTCGGGTGGATGTGGGGTGTCTGGCGGAGCCGGCCATCTTGGACAACCTGGTGTTCTTTCATGATCGCGTAGGGTTCGCAGCGACGATCACGCTCAAGGCGGCCATCTCCGCCGACGGAATGGTCGCGGGCGCGCGCGGCCGCCGCGATGATGTGACCTCGGAAGACGCGCGCCGCGACAGCCAGGTGCTGCGCGCGCTGCACGACGCCGTCGTCATCGGTATTGAGACCTTGCTGGTCGACCGTCCCCGTCTCGATTGCCGCTTGTTGCCCGAAGGCGTCGATCGCCATCCCATTCCGGTGGTGCTCGACACGTACGCGCGCACGCCCCTCGACACCGTGTGGTC
>JAICFA010000238.1 GCA_025923935.1 Candidatus Krumholzibacteriia bacterium | reverse complement strand
CTTCTCGGCGCCGGATTCGCCGTACTTCAGCCCCGACCTCCACCATCCATCCTATAAAGGACACGAAGTCATCGCCGACGCGGTGATCGAGCTTATGGCGGAGATCGCCGGCGAAGACGTTCCGCCGGCGCTGCTGCCGGCTTCGCCGCCATTGCCCAGCGCGGGCGAGCTCCCCGGCCCGCAGCCGCGCGTCGACGCACTCATGCACCTCGCTATGCAGGGGCTGCAAATCGGTCCGTTACCGAAAAAATTGTCGACGCGCTTCGCGCTCGAAGCGGGCGGGCAAGCGGGCGACAACCGCCTCGGCGACGCCGTCATGGCGGGCCTCGCCGGTGTGGAGGGCCTGCCGGTGCCGGTGACGACGGGCCACGTGATGCGCATCGCCGCACAGGTTCGACTCACGGTGGCGGCGCTCAACCCCGCCCACGACGACCACGAATTCTTCCCGCGGCGCGGACTGGAGGGACGGCTGGGCCTCGGCTTCGAGAAGATCGGCGCATGGAAATGGGGACGCTTCGAGCTGGGGGGACTAGTGGCACCGGACGACGCCGTCGACTTCGGCCTGTATGCGCGCCAAGAATGGCGCATGCTCTACCTCGAAACCGCAAGCCGCGGGTGGGATTTCTACCTAGAGGGCGGGATTCGCCTGGGTGGGTTCTCCGGCCGCCCGGGCCGCAACGGCAACTAGCAAGAAACTCCGTGACGCCGCCGCGCGGCTCACGTCTAAACGACCAGCCAGCTCAAAGGAGGACCCATGTTCCGGTTCACGCTCCCGCTCGTGCTGTCCTTGATGCTGCCGGTGGGTGCCGGCGCGGACGCGGCCAAAGACTTTTTGCAAACGCCCGTCTGGTATCTGAGCTACGAAGTCTCGTTCAAGACGACCAGTCAGGGCACCTACGAAGGTGGTTGGGGACCCATGGCCTACACCGCCACACTGGACCGCGTGTTCACCCACTCGCAGGTGTTGAATCTGCGCAGTGAAGGGCCGGGAGCGCTGGGCATGATGCCGACGGCCATGCAGCAGAAAGGCGGCGGCCAGATGTCGGTGGCGGACGCGCAGAAGTACTCGATGGACCTGATGGCGCGCATGGAGCACACCGCCAACTGGATGGTGGGTGGATCGGCGCTGAACGAGTCCCAATCGGAAGCCGACGTCCAGGCCGATGTCGCCGCGATGTCGGGTGAGCTTCGGATTCAGTACCAGCGGAACGACAAGGGCGACAATCTCATCGGGGAGCAGGGCGAGAAGTTCAGCATGAAAACGAGCCAGACGGTCAATGGCACCGGCGAAGGCGCGGGCGGCGGGTTTGGCAGCATCATGCTCGACGTCGATACGTCCGCGAAGACGTTTCTTTTGAGCTTGAGTCTCGGAGGCGGGGCGCAAGGGCTTGACCGCCAGGTAATCAACATCACGACCGTCGAGGGCCAGGCGCCGCAGGAGACGAGAGAGACCAACAAGACGGCCGGCGATTTTGCGGCTCTCACCTTGGACGATGCGGGAGCCCGTCCGATGCAGGGTGGTGTGGTGGTGTCGGGGACCTTCGACCCGGCGTCGGGGAAGATCGTGGGTGAGAACAAATACCCGGGACACTATAACGACGGGACCGTGGAGGCACCGGGCATGGTCGTCATTAAGTACACGCTTTCACCTACGCCACCGGCGAAGCGGGCGGGCGGCAGGTAGTCGCACTTCATGCACGCGTCTCGAAACGCGCCGTCGCAATTCGACGGCGCGTTTTTTTTGCTCGCATCGAAGTCGCGTAATTCGTCTCACATACGCGCTCGGTTGCCGGAACTATATAGGAGTTAGAGAGCGGGTGCACTCAATGCCTCCCGTCGATTGGAAAGAAGTCTTCGTCCCGAACACTTCGCTCGTCGAGTTGTTCATTCGCGGGACGTTGATGTATTGGGCGATCTTCGGACTGATGCGCGTGTTGGGCCGGCGCAACGTCGGCGAGCTTGCGCTAAGCGACATGTTGCTCGTCGTTCTGATTGCCGACGCCGCGCAAAAGGGCATGGCCGCCGACTATCAGTCCGTCCCCGAGGGAGTCTTTCTGTGCGCCACAATTGTGGGCTGGAGCTACCTGCTCGACTGGCTCGCGATTCGTTCTGACGCGGTGAAGCGATTGTTGGAGCCTTCGCCTCAGGTTTTGGTCCGCAACGGTCAATTCCAGCGGCGCACGATGAGGCGCGAACTGATCGCCCAAGACGAAGTGATCAGCCACATGCGTCTCGAAGGAATCGAAGATATCAGCCAAGTGCAACTGGCCTGCCTCGAGCCGGACGGTCAGATCAGCTTTTTGAAAAAGGCGATGAGCCGCGCTGCGACGAGCGGCACCACCAAGAAAGCGAAAGGACAAACGCCATGAAACTCACCACGTTGGAGAATCTATTCGTGGAGGAGCTCAAAGACCTCTACGACGGGGAGAAGCAGATCACCAAGGCGCTCCCGAGAATGGCGAAAGCCGCCTCGTCGCGCGAGCTGACGACGGCGTTCGAGCGCCACCTCGAGCAGACCAAGGAGCACGTTGAGCGCCTCGAGCGCGTCTTCGACGAGCTCGGCAAATCGCCCGGCCGCAAGAAGTGCGAAGGCATCGCGGGGCTGGTCGAAGAAGGCAAAGAGGTCATGAAGAACAGCGTCGGCGCCGATCCTGCCGTGCGCGACGCGGCGTTGATTGCGTCCGCGCAGCGCATCGAGCACTACGAGATGGCGGGTTACGGGACCGTGCGCACTTGGGCCGAGCAGCTCGGGCTGAGTGCGGCCGCGCGCCTGCTGCAGCAAACGTTGGACGAAGAAAAAACGGCCGACAAGAAGCTCAGCGAGATCGCAAACACGGTCAACGCTGACGCAGAAAACTAGAAATTGAAACGAGCACTAGACATTGAAAGGAGGTAACTCAATGTCACAACCAACGCGTTGGAGAGATCAATTCGACGAATTGTTCAGTTTCCGCCGCGACTTCGACGAGATGTTCGACCGTCTGTTGTCGGGACGCGGCACGATGCAGGGGAGGACGGGGCAGGGCGGCTTTTTCCCGATGGTAGACGGCTGGGTGGATCGCGACGACAAGAAGTACAACTTGCGCGTGGCGGTCCCGGGCGCGGATCCCAAGAACATCGATGTGACCATCGAAGGGAATCGCATCCGTGTCAGCGGCGAGACCAAATGGTCCAACGAGCGAAAAAACGCCGACTACTGGTTGCGCGAGTTTTCCGCGGGACATTTCGAGCGCGTCATCATGTTGCCGGAGGGAGTCGATCCCGAGAAGGTGAAGGCCGAATACAAGGATGGACTGCTCGAGATATCGGCACCGTTCGACGACAAGAAGATGCCGCGCCGCATCGAGATCAAAGGCAAATCGTCCGAGGTCGACGTCAAGACGACGCGCCGTCGCGGTGAGACGAACGATCCGACAATGACGATGGGCCGCGAGGGCGACACCGAGCAAGATCGCAGCATCGGGACGAGCCGCGAGCAGTAACGGCCTTTCAAACCGCTGAACGCAGCGCAAAAGGCGGCGGGCCCCGAACGACCTCTCGGGCCCCGCCGTCTGCGTTTTCACAGGCATGGCCGGCCGGGCAGCGAATATTGTGAATTGAACACACGACTAAATACCATGATGAAAAACCGTGAAAGGATTACAGCCATGAAAACAGATCGAGCCGAAGAGCACCGCGAGGGGCAAGTTGCGAAAACCATTGAGCACGAAACCGCCAAGATGCCCTCCGATTGGTTTCTGTGGGCGGCGGGCGCGAGCATGCTGGCTTCACTCATGCTGAGGATGAACCACAAGAAAGAGGGGAGCGATTTCGTCGGTCTATGGGCGCCGTCGCTGCTCCTACTCGGCGTCTACAACAAGATCGTTAAAGTGATGGGGAGCGATCAGACCGAGCAGCGTCCCGGCTTCGCGTCCCGCAGTTACTAGAACACGGGCGGGGGCGACGTAGAGACACACCGGGCCGCCGTCGGCCGCACTCCTTCGGCCACGGCGTTCATGTGTCCTCTGCGCTGGCCCCCGCCGACGGTGTCCACTCTCGACCTCGTCCCTCTTCTTGCTTGAGCGAGGCGCAGCGCCGTTGGTAGCATGCGGCGCATGAAACTCTCACGTCGCTCGATGCTCGGTTACATCGCTCTCGGTGCCGGTGTTTTGCTCACCGGCTGCGGATTGAACTCGCGCGGCGAGCGCATGAAGCGTAAGGCACGCGTGCTCCTCGCGGGTATGCCGTCGGCACCTCCGGGGCTGGAGGACGCGGTCAATTTCCCGCTGATCGACGCGCTGCACGGCCGGCGCGCGCGCCGGTTTTCTTTGGGGGCCTCGATCCCCGACGGACCCCTCGCGTTCGCGTCGCAGCAACCGCCGATGCCGCTCGACGAGCTCGAGCAGATGATGGTGTTGGCGGCGGTGGCCGGAAACACCGGCTGGTTCTACCTCCATCCGTATAACAAGCACTACGCCCCCAATGTTCCCAACTACGCCGTCGGCGCCGCCGGCCGCACGTTTCCGTCCGCCGCCGGATTCCACACCAGCGAGATTTTCTACACCGACGACAACGGCACGTATTTCTTCCCGACGCGCGACAGTGGCTCGCTGATGGAGCGCGACGGTGAGGGGGCCGTCGACCTCGCGTCGTACTTGGCCAAGCATCG
>JAICFA010000237.1 GCA_025923935.1 Candidatus Krumholzibacteriia bacterium | reverse complement strand
CTGCTGAAGTTGCCTCAACAGAAAACCGGCCTCCAGTCTCGCGGCTTTCGTGAAAGGAGGCGTCTTGACCTCGCCTTCCAGCCAAACGAGAGGTTTTCCACCCACGCCCATCCCTCCACCCATCGAGGCGCACTATATGTCAGATACGACATATCGTCAAGCAAGTGCTGTGCCCTGCGCACGATCCAAATCGGTTGTTCGCCTACTCGTACGGTTGTACCATCAATGGGAACCGGAGGGTGACTGTGTCCAAGCGCGTCGACCTATTCGATAGCACGTACAACCACTTCACGGATCGCGTCCTAGACTCGATCCGCAAGGAAACCTACGGCGTTGATATTGGGCAGAACAGCTGGCTCACCGTTGACGAATACGAGCGCTGGCTGCCGTGGCTAAATCTTTCCGCGGGCGATCACGTCCTCGAAGTGGCGAGCGGCTCGGGCGGTCCGGCCGCTTACATGGCGCGCACCACCGGTTGTCGCGTGACCGGTATCGACGCCAACGAGAGCGGGGTCGCGACCGCGTCGGAGATGGCGGCCAAGTCGGACGTCGCGGAGCGCCTTCGATTTCAAGTCGCCGACGCCAACGCGCACTTGCTCTTCGACGACGGCACCTTCGATGCGCTGATCTGCATCGATTCCATGAATCATTTTCCCGATCGTCTCGCCGTGTGGAAAGAATGGTGCCGTGTGCTTCGCAGCGGCGGGCGCGCGCTGTTCACGGATCCCGTCGTCATCACCGGCCCGGTAACCAACGACGAGCTCGCGCTCCGCAGCTCGATCGGCTTGTTTCTTTTTGTGCCGCCGGGGGTCAACGAACGGTTGGTCGCTCAGGCCGGGTTTCGACTGGTCAAGCAAGAGGACGTTACCGCCAACGCGGCGCTGGTGTCGGGGCGGTGGCGCGAGGCGAGGGCCCGGCGTCGCGACGACCTGATCAAGATCGAAGGGGAGGAACGCTTCGAAGGATTGCAGAAGTTTTTCGGGGCGGTGCACCAGCTGACCAGCGAGCGGCGCTTGTCGCGAGTGGCGTATTTGGTGGAAAAAATAAAGGGCTGATGAATCATCATCAAACCTCTGGCGGCTTGACTGATCCCGCTTTATCATAGACACGTCTCTGTCCAATAATCCAAACCGTCCGGAAGCCTCCCATGGACCCAAGAATCGTAGCCAGAGTTCTGTCCGACATCGCCCAGACCGCGTCGGAAACGTTGGAGCTGCAAGACGTTTTCGAGCGCGTGGCAACGTCGGTGCGCGAGCTGATCCCATTCGACCAGATGGGGGTCATGCGTGTGGTCGACGGCGACCGTGCGGTCCTGCACGCTGCCACCTTCTTGTCGGACGAGAAGGAATGCGCGGGAAAACCGTGCGCATTCCAGGACTTCTCGCCGCGCGTGCGGCCCGAGCCGGGCCCCAAGCCGCGCATCAACGACGCGCGCGTTGAGCTTGATCCTAAATTCTCCATGGACGCCATGATCATCGAGAGCGGCACGCGCTCCTCGATGTGGCATCCGTTCTTCTCCAACGATGTATTCACCGGTGGCGTGTGGATCGAATCCAATCAGCCCGATGCGTTCAACGACGAGCACGAACAGGTGCTGCGCCCGATCGCGGCGCTCTTGGGCTCGGCCGTCGAGCATTGGAGAATGTGGGATGCCGAGCGCCGGCGCCGCGAGCGGCTCGACCAGCTCGAAGAGGCACTCGGCGCGGTGGCGGAAACACTCGATGTACGCGAGATCTTCGAGCGGTTGTCGAACGCGGTGCGCCACATTTTGCCGCACGACATGGTCTACTTGGGCGGGTTCGACGAAAAGACGCGTTCGGTCTACACCATGGCGGTCGCGGGAAAGGCCGACATCGAGCCACCTTCGGAGCCCTTCGTGCTGAGCGAGGAAGAGTATCAGCAGCGCAAGCTGGCCGAGTTCGACATCCTGCAGGACATCCCGGCGCAGCTGGATTCGAAGACCGAACGCAATCAGATTTTGATCGCGACCGGCATGCGCTCGTGGCTGAAGGTCCCGATTCGCCTGGCCGGCGAGATTCAGGGCAGCATCGGCTTCTTCCACCGCGAGCCGTCTAGTTACACCGAAGAAGACGTCGAGGTGGCGCGCCGGCTCGCCGACCGCGTGGCGTTGATGCTTTCGCACCAGCGCCTGGCAGAGGAAGCGCGCGTGGCCGCGGAAGCGATGGAGCGCGCGCAGCGCCTGCAAGTCACTATCGAAGCGCTCACGCGCGAGCTGGAATCGCGCGGTCGCACCAAAGTGGTCGGTGTGTCGCTGCCGTGGAAGGATGTTCTCCGCCACGTCGGACGCGTGGCGTCGTCGGATACCACCGTGCTCATCACGGGCGAATCGGGCACCGGCAAAGAAGTGGTGTCGCGCCTGATCCACCAAGGCTCGGCGCGCGTCGACCGAGCATTCATCGCCATTAACTGTGCCGCGCTGCCGGAGCAGCTGCTCGAGTCAGAGCTGTTCGGTCACGAAAAGGGTGCCTTCACGGGTGCGATCGCGACCAAGGCTGGTCGCATCGAGCAAGCGGCGGGCGGAACGTTGTTCTTGGACGAGATCGCCGAGATGAGTCCGCTGGTGCAGGCGAAATTGCTCCGCGTCTTGCAGGAGCGCGAGTTCCAGCGCGTCGGCGGGAATCGCACGCTCAAAGCCGACGTGCGCGTGGTGACGGCGACCAACCGCAACCTCGCGGCCGCGATCGCCCGCGGTAGCTTCCGCGAAGACTTGTACTACCGCCTGAATGTGTTCGAGATCCGCATCCCGTCGCTCCGCGAGCGGCCGGAGGACATCTTGCCGCTGGCAGAATCCTTCCTGGAAGAGCTCGGCGCCGCCATGGGCCGTCCCGCGGCCGGCATCTCGCGCGACGGACGCGCGTGGCTGCTCGAGTATCCGTGGCCGGGTAACGTGCGCGAGCTGCGCAATGCCATCGAGCGCGCAATTCTCTTGTGCGACGGCGGCCTCATCACGCGACAGCACCTGCCGGTCACGCAGCCGGAGCCCGTGCGCTCCAGCACGGTGGTGCTCCAACCAGCGACACCGCTCATTCCGGGTGCCGTCGACCTCGACGCGGTGGACCGGAGCTTCATCGAAAAAGCACTCGATCAGACGCGCGGCAACAACTCGAAGGCCGCGCGGTTACTCGGATTGAGCCGCGCCCAGCTCTACACCCGTCTCGAGAAGTACAACATCCGCTGACGCCCGCGCGCGCCCCACGCGATGCACCGCCCTTCTCGCCCTCGTCGCCTGGCGGCCTACGCGGCGCTGGTCGGTGCCGCGCTGATCGTCGCGTGCGTGCTGGCCGAGATCGTCTTGCGCGTCGTTCCCATCCCCGGCATTAGCTATCACACCTTCTACTACGACGACGTAACCGGCCAGCGTTTCTACCCCAACACGACCATGATCTATCGCAACGAGCGCGGCGACCACGTGCGCCGGCGCGTCAACGATTGGGGATATCTCGACGCCCATCACGACGAGCAAAAACCCAACGGTGTCATTCGGATCGGTTTTTTCGGCGATTCTTTCACGGAAGCGCGCCAAGTACCCCTCGAGCGCACCTTCCACCAGCGCGTGCAGGCGGAATTGAACCGTGCGGCGGGCGCGGAGCGTTTCGAGTGCATCGCCATCGCCATGATGGGGTACAGCACGCTGCAGTCGTGGCTCGAGTGCGAGCGGTGGATGGACCGCTTGGGTCTCGACTACGGGGTGTATGTGTTCTGCGAGAACGATCCCGGCAACAACATTCCGGCGCTGAATTTCAGCCACGACGTACCGTATCCCGTCCTAGCCGGCGATTCGCTCGTCATCGACCGCTCCTTTGCCGCGCGCAATGTCCACAAGACGCGCTGGAAGCATCGCGCGTGGCAATATCTGAAAAGCAATTCGCTTCTGGCCAGCACGCTGGAGACGAGAATGCATTTCTTGAAAGCGCGCGGTGTCGACGTGCGCGTGGATGATAGCGAGCGCGATATGGCCGCACCGGCCGCGCCGGACGGGGGCGTCGACGCGCTCACACCGCCATCGTTGTGGCCCGACAGCCTTCGCACCCAGGCGGCCGCGGTTACCGAGCGCGTCATCGTCGAATGGAATCACGACGTGCAAGCGAGCGGTCGGACCTTCCTCGTCGCCTACATTCCGCGCACCGCTGCGGTGAAAGAACCAACCGCACCCGCGGACGACTGGCGGTCGTGGCTGCACGATGCGTGTTCGCGTAATGGTATCGACCTGGTCGATCCCACCGCGCGGCTGATTCGCGTGCAGCAAAGCGGTCGCGATGTCTTCTTCGACCATTTCACCGATGCCGGCCACGATGCCTTTGCCGCCGAACTGGTCGCGTGGTTCCGCGGCCGGTCCCTCACGACCACCCACTAACCCCGCACCTGCTGTAGATCCATCGACAAGTTGTCGATTCATCGACAACCTCACCGACAGCCGCGCACTCCGCGACTGACTTAGCTAGCTCTCCAATCGATTACGCGGCTGCGCGTTAGCGCGTCGCGGCAAAAACTTCCGCGTCTGGCACAACCCTTGAGATAGGGCTTCCACGAATGATCGTGCACGCCGCGCAAATTTCTGACCCGCGACGTGTCGAAAAACCGAGTCACCAATCGTCGCCAAGACGACGAGGACATCGAAGGAGGACCCCAATGAAGACACTCAAACTAGCCGCAG
>JAICFA010000236.1 GCA_025923935.1 Candidatus Krumholzibacteriia bacterium | reverse complement strand
TGTGCACGGAAGTGATCGAGCACGTGACCGACCCGGTGCGCGTCCTTTTCGAAGCGCAGCGCGTGCTGCGGCCGGGAGGATCGCTGATTCTCTCCGCTCCGTTCACGTGGCACGTGCACGACGAACCGCACGATTACTGGCGCTTCACCGAGTTCGGCCTGCGTGTCTTGTGCGAGCGCGCCGGTTTTCGTGTCACCACGGTGCGCGCCACCAACCGCTACTTCGGTGCCATGCAGCAGTCGCGTGCGTACTGGCTGTACTTCGTTTCCGGGCGCTTCCGGCCGCTCATGCGGCCGTTCGTGTGGCTCCTGCAAGCGGTCGCGGTTTTGGCCGCCCCGCTCGATCGCAACGCGCGCATGGCCAGCAACTACGTGGTGCTCGCGAGGAAACCCTGATGCGGCGACCGCTGGTGTTCTTGCTGGGGACGCAGCGGTCGGGAACGACGTGGCTCGCGAACATCTTCGACTCACACCCCGAGTGCTTGCACTACTACGAGCCGTTCGCGCCCGCTTACCGGTTGTTCCCCTATTTCCCGGATGAGTTTCGCCGCGTAACGCCGCCCGCCGAAGCGCTGACGGCGTGGGTGCGCGCCGACTTGCCGCGCCTCGAGCTGCATCGATCCAAACTGTTCGATCCGATCCATTTCACCCGCGGCCAGTTCGAGATGGAAGCGTGGCTGATGGCGAAGCTGGAAACGGCGTACCGTCGTTTTCATCTCACCCCGCTGCGCTTCGCCGCGCAGTACAACCTGCGGCACCTGAACCGGCTCGGGCAAAAGCCGCTGGCCTATTTCCCCAAGACCGATATCCACGTGGTCGCCATCAAGGACGTGCGCTTGTACTTCAAGCTGCCGTTTTTCGCGGCAGCACTCGACCGCGCGCGCTTCATCCACGTCGTTCGCCATCCCGCCGCGGTGGTAAGCTCGATGGAGCACCAAATGGGCCAGGGACGATTGCTCGAGATTCGAAACCACATCGCGCGCTTCGTCGCTGACGTGCGCGCGCAGGAATCGTTGGCGCACCACGAGCCCGTACTCGCGCGGGTGCGCCCGGGAAATCGCAGCGACGCCTTGGCGGCGTACTGGCGTGTGGCCAACGAGCAGCTCGAGCAGGACCTGGCCGCCATTCCCGCGCGCGCGATGGCGCTGGTGTACGAGGACCTCGCCACCGATCCGCTCGCGCGCACGGCCGACATGCTGGCGTGGTCGGGCCTGGCGATGGCGCCGGCCACCGACGCGTACGTGCGCGCGTCGTCGACCTCGCGCACCGATCGTCGCACCGCACTCGACACCAACCGCGTTTCCGCCACGTACTACCGCGACTGGGTGGCGAAGGTGCCGCGCGAGGTGTTGGAGTCGGTGGAGCGCGTGTGCGCCGACAGTCCCCTCATGGCGCGCTTTCGACCCTACTATAAGGACGCGTAGTTTCCATGGCGCAGGACGTCGACATCAAGCAGTTGCGCCGCCGCGCCACTTCGGGCGCGCGCTGGACCGCGACCGCGACCGGCGTGCGCGTGGTGCTGCAGTTCGTGCAACTCGCGGTTCTTGCGCGCCTCTTGCGCGTCGAAGACTTCGGACTCATGGCGATTGCGAACGTCGTCCTCGCCTTCGCGGTGACCTTTGCCGACGCGGGGGTGAGCAACGCCATCATTCACTACCGCGACGCCAAGCGCGAAGAGCTGTCGAGCTTGTATTGGCTCAACGTAATCGGCGGTGCGGTCATCTTCGGCTTGATGTGGCTGGCCGCACCCTGGATCGCGAATTTCTATCACCAGCCCACGCTCGCACCAGTATTGCGCGCGACCTCGGTCATCTTCGTGATTGGCCCGCTGGGGCAGCAGTTTCAGGTGCTGTTCGAGCGCGATTTGCGCTTCCGGCGGCTGGCGGCAATCGAGATCGTCTCCATGGTGGCGAGTTCGGTGGTGGGTATCGTGATGGCGTGGCGGGGATTCGGCGTGTGGTCGCTGGTGTGGTCGGGTGTGCTGGGGAGTGCGCTGCGCGCGCTCGCCCTCGCGACACTGGGATGGACGCAATGGCGGCCCATGTTTCGCTTCGTTCCCCGCGAGTGCAAACGTTTTCTCCACTTCGGCGCATACCAAATGGGCGAGCGGGTGGTGAACCTGGGTGGGCAGCACCTCGACAAGCTGGTGATCGGCTTCTTGCTCGGCACGACGTTGCTGGGCTACTACGAGCTCGCGTACCGTTTCATTTCGCGGCCGTATCAAATCATCAACTCGTTGTTCACGCGCGTGGCGTTCCCGGTGTTTTCGACGGTGCAGCACGACCGCGAACGCTTGCGCAAAGGGTATCTCGAGCTGATCGAGGCGCTGGGCGCGGTCACGATCCCGCTGTACGTGGCACTGCTCGCGCTGGCGGAGCCGATCGTCGGCGTGCAGTTGGGGCCGCGCTATGGCACCACCGTGTTGCTCTTGCAGATCTTGTGGATCGTGGGACTGAGTTTCTCGCTGACGAGTCCCGCGGGCACGCTGCTCTTGGCGTGCGGGCGCGCCGACATTGGTTTTTACGTGAATTTCGTGCGCACCGCGCTCATTATCGTGGGGGTGTGGATCGGTTCGCACTGGGGCTTGGTGGGCATCGCGTGGGCGTTGGTGGCGGTAGTGGTCGCGGTCATGTTCCCGGTACAAGCGTACGTACGCTGGCTCATCGTGGGCATGGGCTGGCGCGAGTTTCTCTCGCGCCTCGCGCCATTTTTTGGCGCCGCGGCGGCGGCCGCCGCCGTGTGCCTGGCGGCGAACCGCTGGCTTCCGTTTCCCAGCGACATCGCCGAGCTGGCGGTAATGCTTCCGGTCGCGGCTGCGATTTACGCCGGGTTACTGTGGTGGCGCCATGGAGCGCGCATGCGCCACATCATCCGCCTGATTCGGTCCTGACGATTGCGGCCGCGACCGCGTGCGTGCTACTCTCTTCGCTTTGCCGGCTCCAACTTCACATGACCCATGAGTGACACTCCCGTTCGTTCCAAGGATCGTTTTCTCGTCTTCGGCGCCCCCCAGATCGAACAAGACGAAATCGACGAAGTCGTCCACTCGATCAAGAGCGGCTGGCTCGGTACGGGACCCAAGGTGGCGCGCTTCGAGGACGACTTCAAGCGCTACAAGGGTGCCTCCCACGCGGCCGCGTTGTACTCGTGCACGGCCGCACTGCACCTCGCCATGCTGGCGTCGGGTGTGGGCGAGGGAGACGAGGTCATCACCACACCGCTCACGTTTTGCGCGTCGGTGAACGCCATCATTCATGCCGGGGCCACCCCGGTGCTCGCCGACGTCGATCCGCGCAGCATGAACATCGACCCGGAGCGCGTCGCGGAAAAAATCACGCCGCGCACCAAGGCCATCATGCCGGTGCACTTCGCGGGACGCGCGTGCGACATGGACGCACTGATGGCGATCGCACAGACCCACGGGCTCATGCTCATCGAAGACTGCGCGCACGCCATCGAGACGCGCTACAAGGGGCGCGAAGCGGGTCTGTTCGGCGAGATGGGCTGCTTCAGCTTCTACGTCACCAAGAACGTCATCACCGGTGAAGGCGGCATGGTGCTGGCGAAGGACGAAGCCCTGGCCGCGCGCATCAAAGTACTTGCCCTCCACGGCATGAGCAAGGACGCGTGGAAGCGCTTCAGCGACTCGGGTTGGGTGCACTACCAAGTGATCGAGGCCGGTTTCAAGTACAACATGATGGACATCCAAGCGGCGCTCGGCATTCATCAATTGAAGCGGGTCGAGAAGAATTGGCTGCGCCGCGAGGACATTTGGAAGCGCTACAACGCCGCCTTTCGCGACCTGCCCATCGCAACGCCGGCCGACCCCGAGCCCAACACGCGCCATGCCTACCACCTCTACACGATCATGGTGGATGAAACGCGCTGCGGAATTTCCCGGGATGCCTTCTTGTCCGCCATCCAGAAGGAGGGAATCGGTGTCGGCGTGCACTACTTGAGTATTCCCGAGCACCCGTACTACCAGCAGACCTTCGGGTGGTCGCCGCAACAGTATCCGCGCGCGATGCAGCTGGGGCGCGAAACCGTCAGCCTTCCCATCGGCCCCAGGCTCGGCGACGGCGACGTCGGCGACGTCATCGAAGCCGTCCGCCGCGTGCTCGCGCGGGCGTAAGCACGCGTAGAGGCACGCGAAGCTCTGCTATCATGGAGGCGCTCGTCAACATTTTCGACTTCGAGCGCGAGGCTGCGCGGCGCCTGCCCAAGCCGGTCCTCGACTATTACGCCGGCGGTGCCTTGGACGAAGTGACGCTGCGCGAAAACCGCGCCGCCTACGATCGCATTCCCCTTTATTTCCGCGCACTCGCGGACGTGCGCAACGTGTCGCTCGCCACGACCGTGCTGGACACACCCGTCTCCATGCCGGTGCTGGTTGCACCCACGGCCTTTCATTGCATGGCGCACGCCGACGGTGAGCTAGCCACCGCGCGCGCCGCGGCCACAGCCGAGACTCTGATGGTGGTGAGTACTCTCTCCAATACCGGCGTGGAAGAAATCTCCGCCGCCTCTGCGGGCCCGCTGTGGTTTCAGCTGTACGTCTACAAGGATCGCGAGGCCACGCGCGACCTGATCGCGCGGGTGGAAAGCACGCGCTGCAGAGCCATCGTGCTCACCGTCGATGCGCCGCTTTTGGGCCCGCGCGAGCGCGACGTGCGCAATAGCTTCTCGCTCCCCGACGGTCTGAGT
>JAICFA010000235.1 GCA_025923935.1 Candidatus Krumholzibacteriia bacterium | reverse complement strand
CGTTCCGCCAGCTATGTACAATGATTGGTCGGCGAATGATCGCATCGCCTTTTGGCTAAACACCTACAATGCGAATGCAATCAAGCTCGTGGTCGACAACTATCCCATCAAGCCGTCGGAAGGTAAGTCCAAGTTTCCGGCAAACAGTATTCGGCAGATTCCCGGCGCGTGGGAGCATGTGAAATTCAAGGCTCTTGGACGAGACGTGACACTCGACGAGATTGAGCACAAGATTCTACGCGCCGAGTTCAAGGAGCCCCGCATCCACATGGCGCTCGTGAACAGCGCGATGTCGGCGCCGAAGCTGCGCCGCGAGCCCTATATCGGGCACCACCTCGACGCTCAGCTCGACGATCAGGCGCGGCAGTTCTTTCATGACTTGCGCAAGTTCCACATCGACCGCGAAGCGGGAGAGGTGTGGGTGTCGCCGATCTTCAACTGGTTTGCCGACGATTTCCTTCCCGACGCGACCAAGAATTATCCGCGCCACATCGCGCAGCAGAAGGCGCTGACCGCGTTCGCATCCAAGTATGTGTCGGCGGAGGATGCAAGGTATTTGCAGGAGGGGAAGTACGTGGTGATGTACTTCGAATACGATTGGACGCTGAACGAACAACCGAAATGACGCGCATTCACTGCATCGAGCACGTGCCGTTCGAAACACCAGGCTGCATCGCGGACTGGGTGGTCGAGCGCGGTCATTCCTTCGCCTCGACGCGCGTGTACGCCGGCGATCGCTATCCGGCCCTGGAGGCGTTCGATGCGTTGGTGGTGATGGGCGGGCCGATGGGTGTTCACGACGCCGACGTGTATCCTTGGCTGGTGGAGGAGCGGCAGCTCATCGAGCGTGCGGTCGACAGCGACAAGCATGTGTTGGGAGTGTGCCTCGGTGCTCAACTACTGGCGAGTGCGCTGGGCGCGCGTGTCTATCGCAATCGCTTCAAAGAAATCGGGTGGTTTCCGATGCACGCGACGGAAGCGGGTGTGACGGCGTGGAATCTGCCGAGGAAATTGCTCGCGTTTCACTGGCACAGCGACGCCTTTGAGCTTCCCAGCGGTGCCATGCACCTGGCCAAGAGTGACGGTTGCGAGCACCAGATGTTCGCACTGGGTACGAAGGTCGTGGGAGTTCAACTCCATCTGGAGATGACGCGCGACGGCGTGGCCGAGCTGGCACGACACTGCGGCGACGACATCGGTGAAGGGCCTTACATTCAGTCCGCCGCGAAGATGTTGGCCAAGGATGCCTTCGCGCCCGCGCATGCGTGTTTGCATACCGTGTTGGACCGGTGGATTGCGTGATCTTTCTGCGTATTTACTTCGACGCGAGATTTCATTAGGCTTCGGAAGGCGCTCCACAAAAGGGGCGCCTTGCTATGTTTGTTCCTCCCAAGAGAATCCCTCGAAGCGCGCTCGCGGCGGCGCTTGCGATGGCGGCGTGCGCGTCGCTCGCGTGGCTGGCGTGCAGCGACGACGAGAATCCGGTGGACGGCGGCGGACCGCCGCCGCCGGGACTGGTCGACCCGATTTGGGAGTACGGCCGGTCGCAGGGCGCTGCCATTACCGGCGGATACGTGTACCGCGGCCCATCGCTTCCCGCGTTGGTGGGGAAATACATTTACGGCGACTATTCCTCGCGACACGTGTGGGCGCTCAGTTACGACGGCACCAACGCGACGAACGAGTTCTTGGCTGACGCGCCCAATCTCGTCTCCGCGTTCGGCGTGGCGGAAGATGGCGAATTGTTCTTGTGCGGCTACAGCACCCAGTCACCGACCAAGCTGCGCGGATTCAGCCAAGCGGGTAGCGTCTACACATTCACGGATCCGTTTCCGAATTTGACTTTCGATAAGCCGATCGACTTGAAGAACGCGGGCGACGGAAGCAACCGGCTCTTCGTCTTGGAGCAAGAAGGCCGTATTCGCGTCTTCGACAACGACGCGTCGGAAGATACCGTAATCACGTTTCTCGACCTGACCGGAGTGGTGACCGGGTCCGGCGAGCTCGGATTGCTCGGGCTCGCGTTTCACCCGGACTACCAGTCGAACGGATTCTTCTACGTGTATTACACCATCGGCATCAGCGCGCCATTCCGAAACGTCCTCTCGCGATTTCAAGTGAGTGCGGGCGACCCGAACGCCGCCGATCCGAACAGCGAGAAGGTGTTGCTCGACTTGAGCGACCGAGAGGCGAACCACAACGGGGGCGGGCTACTTTTCGGTCCCGACGGCTATCTCTATGTTTCGACCGGCGACGAAGGCGGTGGCGGCGATCCCTACAACAACGCGCAGAATCGCGCCGTATTGTTCGGCAAGATCCTGCGCCTCGACGTCGATCAGAATGTGAACACCGGGCCGTATTACGGCATCCCGCCCGACAATCCCTTGGTGGACAACAGCGACGGTCACCGCGAAGAGATCTTTGCGTGGGGGTTTCGCAATCCGTGGCGCATCTCATACGACGTTCCCACCAGTCGTCTGTGGGTGGCCGACGTGGGCCAAGACCGCTTTGAGGAAATCGACGTCGTCGAAATCGGCAAGAACTACGGTTGGGATTGCCGCGAAGGCCAGCACCCCTACCGCGACTCATCTCCTATCTGTCCGTGATGCTGCCGCGTCTCCTCGTTGCAATCGCGACCCTTCTCGCCGCGTGTGCGCCCTCGTCGGCGCAGGAGTACGCCGTGGTGGAAGCGTTTCCGTCGCTCGAGTTCCGCCGCCCGGTGGACCTGCAATCGCCGCGCGACGGGAGCGGCCGCCTGTTCGTGGTCGAGCAGGACGGCGTCATTCGTGTCTTTCCGAATCGTCCGGACGTGCGCGCATCGGACGTGTTCCTCGACATTCGCGACCAAGTCAACACCAACGGCAACGAGATGGGGCTCTTGGGGCTCGCCTTTTCGCCGCGCTTCGCTACCGACAAGACCTTCTACGTCGACTACACCGCGTCCAAGTTGACGCGGCGCCTCACACGCATAGCGCGCTTCACGGCCGGCCGCGATGGCCAGTCCGCCAATCGCGAGACCGAGGACGTCGTGATCGAGATCGCGCAGCCGTTTTCAAACCATAAAGGCGGCCAGGTCGCATTCGGACCCGACGGCATGCTCTACATTGCCATGGGCGACGGCGGCAGCGCGGGGGATCCGCACGGCAACGGCCAAGACCGCGGCGCGCTCCTGGGCAAGCTCCTGCGCCTCGATGTTTCCCAGCCGCCCTACGTAATTCCGTCCGACAATCCGTTCCGCGGCAACACGCGCGGGTGGAAGGAAGAAGTGTGGGCGTACGGCCTGCGCAATCCGTGGCGGTTTTCTTTCGATCGTAAGACCGGCGAACTATGGGCGGGCGACGTTGGCCAAGTGACCTATGAAGAGATCAACCTGATCGAAAAGGGCAAGAACTACGGTTGGGATTGTCGCGAAGGCAAGCACGCGTATCAACCGGCCAGCGAACGATCCGACGCCTGCGCGGGTGTGGCCGCCAACGAGTTCGTCGACCCGGTGTGGGAGTACGGAAGGCAGGAGGGCATCAGCGTCACCGGCGGCTACGTGTACCGCGGCCGCGCGCTCCCCGACTTGGTGGGCTGGTATGTCTACGCCGACTACGGCAGCGGCCGCATCTGGGCGCTGCGCAAGAACGGCAACGCGGTCGACAACCGCCTCTTGGTGGACTCCGACATCATGATTTCCTCGTTCGGAGTCGACGAAGCGGACGAGCTCTACCTCTGCGCGCACGATTTTCGCAACGAGCCCACCAAGATCTACAAGCTGGTCGCGAAGTGACGCCGGCATCGCGCAAGCACGACAACTCCGCCTTGCTCACCGACAAGCGCCTTACGCCGTCGATGTTCGACAGCATTGCGCGGCGCTACGACCTCGTCAATCACGTGCTCAGCATGAACATCGACCGGCGCTGGCGTGCGGCACTGGTGGGTTACGCGCACGCCCACGAAAGCGACGACGTGCTGGACGTCGCCACCGGTACCGGCGATGTCGCCATCGACTTTGCGCGTTTCACCCAGGCGAAAACCATCGTGGGCGTCGATCTTTCCGACGGGATGCTGCGCGTGGCGCAGAAAAAGATCGCGGAGCAAGGCTGGGAGGACCGCATTACGCTGCGCGTCGGCGACGCGCTGCGACTTCCCTTCGAGGATGAGTCCTTCGACATCGTTACCATCGCGTTTGGGCTGCGCAATCTGCCCGATTACCAGCGCGGCGTGAACGAGATGGCGCGCGTCCTCAAGCCCCGCGGGCGGGCCGTCATCCTCGAGTTTTTGCCGCCGCGCGGCGTGGCACTGCTCGCCTATCGCGTCTATCTGTCGACCATCCTGCCTCTCACCGGCCGTCTCATCTCG
The DNA here is from genome assembly GCA_025923935.1 of Candidatus Krumholzibacteriia bacterium. Taxonomy (GTDB): domain Bacteria; phylum Krumholzibacteriota; class Krumholzibacteriia; order WVZY01; family JAKEHA01; genus JAKEHA01. Next base: position 442 of record JAICFA010000235.1, on the reverse strand, counting down.
GGCTCGCCCGAGGCGTATCGTTACCTGTCCTCGTCGGTGCGCCAATTCATCGCGGGCGAGGAGATACATTCCCTGATGAGGAATGCGGGGCTATCTCTGCTCGTCTCTCGCCGCCTCACCGGCGGTATCGCGGGATTGTATCGCGGCGTGAAGTCGTGATAGCGTGACGCCGCGCGCGTTCCCATGAATCGATCACAGCCCAAAACCAAGGTGCTCTTCGTGTGCATCGGCAACATGTGCCGTTCGCCCATGGCGGAGGGCTTCGCGCTCAAATATGGCGGCGACATCCTCGAGGTGTACAGCGCGGGAACGAACGCGACCGGGACTGTCAGCGAGGACTCGATCGAGATCATGCGCGAGCTCAAGATCGACATCTCCCAGATGACATCCAACGGCCTCGACGCGGTGCCGGTGGCGGAAATGGACATCGTGGTCTCGATGG
>JAICFA010000234.1 GCA_025923935.1 Candidatus Krumholzibacteriia bacterium | reverse complement strand
CGTCCGCCTGGCGCTTCTCGACCTCGCCGAAGCTCGCGATCATCTCGGAGACGCTCTTGGTCTGAAACTTCCAGAACTTGTCGAGCTCGCGCGCCACCGCCGCGGACGTGTCGTCTTTCTTTTCGCGGTCCATCGACTTGTCGAGGACCCGCTCGCTGGCTTCGGCCGCTTTGCGCGCGCGCGTCACCCCCGAGATGATGGCGTCGAAGGTGCACTCGCCGTCGTCGGTCCGATAGAAACGGCACGTCTCTCTTAGGCAGTACATGTGCGAAGTGGCCGGATTGTCGCGGCCGGCTTTGGCGCCGGGGCGCGTCTTACGGTCGGACTTGACGCCGATGTTTCCTTCGCCGTCGTAGCCCAGCTCCACGACGTCGGGGTGGCCGCCCGGCGTAGGATGCGCGTCGATCTGGAGGACGCTGCCGTCGGCACTCAGCATGTGCGACATGAACGGGCAGATTTTCATGATCTCGCTCCTTCAGGACTCACTTCAGCAATGCAATTGAATCGAGCTACGCTTCGACGCCGGACATTCCTGGCGCGACCTCACAATGGAGGGTTGAATCCTCGGATTTCTAGCATAGTCCGTGCCGAGGACCGGCAGCGTTACTCGAGCGTGGTGGTCTTTTGCAGAATGGGGACGTCGTTGGCTTGCTCGCCGACGAACTGCTCGTAGTTGAGCTTCGCCAAGCGCGCGTATTCCGTGCGCCCCGGATATGCACCAAGCAAGCGCTTGAGGGTTTCGTCGGCGGCGGCAAAATCGTTCATCGAGCGCTGGCACACCGCGGTCTTGAACCACACCTGCTCGCGCTGCGCTTCCGTCAAGGGCGCGCGATCGAGCCCCGCCAAGATGCTGAGCGCGGGCAGGGGACGGTTGCACAGTGTGTGGTACTCCGCCTCGTAGAATCGCTGGGCAAATCTTTCCTCGTCGCTTTTCGGATCGAACGCGAGCAAGTCGTGCAGCTCGTCGACACGGCCGGCATCGGCCGCGCGTTCGAGGCGCAGCGCGATGGGCTCGGTGGGACGGGCGGGCTCGGGCGCAGCGGGCGGCGCGATCGCGTCCGTGAAGGCGGCGACGACGGGCTCGGGCGCGGGCGCGGCGTCGAGCGCGATGGTGTCGTGACTCGGCGGCGGTGGTGCTGCCGGTTCGGCCTCCGCTTCGATGTGGAAGAACGCGGAGGCACCAGCCTTGCCGAGGTAGTGCGCGACGCTCGCCACGTGTGACTCGGTAATCGCGGGCGCGGTGCTGGATGCTGCCACCGGCTCGCTGGGCACGACGGTCGCTGTCGGAGTGCGAATCTCCGGCGTCTCCTCGCGCGCCGGCGCAGGCTCGGGCTCGGGCGCAGGCTCGGGTGCGGGTGCGGACGCCGATAAGTGAATTTCTTTTGAAGTCTCGAAGGCATCGGCGCCGATCTCATCGCCCGGATTGTCGAAGCGCTCTTCCGCCGCCGCGGGAGGCGATGCCTCTTCGTCGTCCAGCGACAGCTCGCGATTCTCGACGAAGGATTGCTTCTTGGGCTTGGCCGCTAAGCGTTCCGGCTCGCGGCCCGGCTTTTTCGGACCCGACGACGACGAGCGCTCGATGCCGTCCTTTTCTTCGGCGTGGAAGGAGAACTCGCTGTTGTCGAAGTTTTGAAAATCTCCCTCTTCCGGAACGTTTTCCGTGGCGGGAGCCTGCATGTGCGCGCGGCACAGCTCTTCCAAGCCGGGGTGGGCGGTGCGATGCTTGTCCGCCAATCCGACCACGGACTGAACATCCGCGGGTGATGTCGACGCCACCGTGCTCAGGATCTCCACCGCGCGCGGAAAATCTTTCAACTCGAGCGCCAGCGACGCGTGGAACAGCATGATCTCGGTCGAGAGCATGCCGTTCTTGCTGCGGTCTTCGAGGCGTCCGTACAACTCGATCGAGCAGTTGCCGCGCTGATGCAGCGGGCGCAGAAGCTCCATCGCGGCGGCCGATTGATCGAGCGAGAGGGCCGCGTCGAGTGCGACCCACACGCATTCGTTGATGCCGTGCGCGGGATCGAGGTGCGGCTTGAGCAGCATCAGCACTTCGCGTCCCGAATCTTTGTTGTCGGCTAGGTAGGTGCGCAGAATGGCCGCAGCACCGTCGTGATTGCCGGAGAGCAGGAGCACTTCGGCGAGCGCACGTTCCACCTTGGGACGATACTTGGTCTTGTCGCGCAGCGCTTCCAGCCGCGGCGCGCACAACGGCACGACCGTGGAATCGAGCCGTGCTGCTTCCACGTAGCGCGCGATGGCTTCCACTTCGCTGCCGTTGGCCCACAGGGCCACCGCGTGCGCGAAGCGAATGCGCCCCGCCTTGGGCTGCTTCGACTCGAGACCGGCGAGGAACGGCTGCAAGATCTTGGTCTCGACCGGCCGCTCATCGAGAATCTCGACCATCGCGGCGGCCCCTTCCTTCGTCATCCCGAGACGAAAGAGGAGCAGGGCGGACAAGAGGTCGTTGGTGAACATCTCGGAGCGCAGCGAATAGCCGCCGTGGCTGGCCGACTTGAGCGACTGCTTTTTGGTCTTGGCGCGGGCGACGAGGTCGCGTGCGACGTGATCGGGAATCTGCTCGAGGTGCTCGAGCGCGGACTCGAGGTCGCGGCGCTTGACGGCGTTTTCGATGACACAGCGCGCCAGCGCGGGGTCGTGCACGGCGGTGAGCTTGTCGCGCACGAATTGCGCGACGCGCTCTTTGTCCTTGGCAAATTTTTCCTGGGCGGTCTTCAAGAACGTCGTGGCTTGCACCACGTCGCCGCCTTCGATGCACGCGTCGACGGCGTCGAGAACCAGCTCGAGTTCGTCGGGAAATTGGGCAATGGCCTGCTCGAGGCGCTTGACGGCCTTGTCGTAGTGGCCACGCTTGCGTTCCTGGCGGGCCTTTTGTTGGGCGGCGAGTGCCTTTTCGTTCATGGTTCCCGGGGTGGAATGAGTCAGTGCGCCTATTAGGATGGCTTGCTTAAGCGAATCGCATACCAGACGCCGCGGGCCGGCTCCAACTCCTTAGCAGACGTACAACTCGTTGTGAAAAAATAAATTGGCGAAACCAGGCGGCGCTCGCCGGCGACCGGCCGGGTGCAAATTGCACACGCGCGCGGGGCCGAGTTGCACCGATCCTGATCGTTCAAGTATCATTCGATCCGACAGTTGCGACTTTCCGCGCCGTCCCGGTTCTCCCAGTTTATGACCGCCGTATTCACCCTGTCCGTCCAGTGCAGGCTGGCTTCCTCCCACGTGCTCGCGGGGTGCCCGCCGTGCGACCGTTTGCACGGCCATACCTGGACGGTGCGCGCGTTTTGGGAATTCCACGGTCTCGACCAGCACGGCATGGGTGCCAACTTTCGCGAGTTGAAAGAGGTGCTGCGCCGCGAGGTCCATGACCGCTTCGACCATCGCCACCTGAACGACATCGCACCGTTCGACCGCGTCCCGCCCACCGCCGAGAATCTGGCGCGCGAAGTTTTCACGCTGCTGCGCGAGACCTACCGCCCGGGTCCCGCCGGCCGCCTGGCGCGCGTAGAAGTGTGGGAGGGCCCGGACGCGTGCGCCGCGTTTTCGGAGTGAACATGGCATCCCGGAAGTTGCAATCGATTGCGCTGGTGAGCGGCGGGCTGGACTCGTTGGTCTCACTGGCGCGCGCGCACAGCGAACGCGACGTGCGCGCGGTGATGTTCATCGATTACGGCCAGCGCGCGCGCGAGAGCGAGCGCGCCTCAGCGATGAGTGCCGCCAATTACTACGGGCTCGGTTTCCTGGAGGTCGACCTGCGCTGGCTGGAGTCGCTCTCGCCGCAGGGAATGCGCGCGTCGCGCACCGAGGCCGCGGATGCGCTGTCCACCCTGGATGAAGTTTGGATCCCGAATCGGAACGGCGTGTTTGTCAACACCGCGGCCGCATTTGCGGAAAGCTACGGCTGCGACACCGTCGTCACCGGCTTCAATCGCGAGGAAGCGGCGGAGTTTCCCGACAATTCGCGCGACTACGTCGAGCGCGTCAACGCGTCGCTGGCGCTGTCGACGCGCAATCGCGTGCGGGTGGAGAGCTTCACCATCGACCTCGACAAGCGCGAGATCATTCGGCTGGGGTTGGAGCTGAAGGCACCGTTGTCGATCGTGTGGAGCTGCTACCAGTCCGGTGCGAGGATGTGCGGACAGTGCGCGTCGTGCGCGCGCCTGCGCGGTGCCATCGATTCGCTGCCGCCCGGTGACCGCCCGGTCATCGAGTTCGAGTCGTGAGCGTTCAGTTTCGCATTCTCGAAGGCGAAGTCGCCTACACCGGTGCCGAGCTGCGCAGCGGCTGGGTAGCCGCGCGCACCGCGCTCTCCGGCGACGCGGCCGCCGGGTTCGTGGGTCCCTGCCACGTACCGAACGAAAACCTGGTCGACCTGGACGACGCGCGTGCCGGCACCTTTATCAAAGCGGCATCGATGGCACACGTCATCGCGGAGCACGCCTGCGACCTGCCGGTGGCGGTATTGCGCCAACGCATCATGGTGGCGTTGTTGGGCGAGCTGTTGCGCGCACGCGGAAAACGGATGCGCCGCGACGGCGACGACCTATATTATGATGACCGCAAGCTGACCGTGTCGATTGCGGCCCCCGCGGCGTCCACTTGCCTCATTCATCTGGGCATCAACGTGGACCCCGCCGGCGCGCCGGTGCCGGCGGTGGGATTGGCGGAGATGCGGTTGGACGCGCGCGAAATCTTGCAGGACCTCTTGGCGCGCTACCAGCACGAGCTCGACAGCATGGCGCACGCCGCTACCAAGGTACGAACCGTTTCCTG
>JAICFA010000233.1 GCA_025923935.1 Candidatus Krumholzibacteriia bacterium | reverse complement strand
TATGCGTGGCTATTCGTAGCGGCGACACTGCGGGTGACGCCCGTGGCCGCGGTTCCGGCAACAAAGGGGGTTTGCGGGTTCGAGATATCAATCACGCGAAAGCCAGCAAAGTAGTCGGCCAAGTAAGCGTGACTGCCGACGACAGCCACGTCGTACCCGTACTCCGTGTCGACCTGGCCCACCACGGCGGGATTGGTCCGGTTGGAGATGTCGACCACGGCGAGGCCCGCTAGACCGTTCGGCACATACGCGTAGGTTCCGACTACGACCGGCCGCATGGCAGGACCTGGTGTAATCAACGAGCCCACCACGACCGGAGTAATGGGCTCGCTGGTGTCCAGGATTTGTAGCCCCTTATTCCCGGCGCCTAGATACAGAAGGTTGCCCGAACTAGTTATCGCCCCGACGAAACCCGGACCCATGGGCACGCGGTTTACCCAGTGGATATAGTCACGATAGTCGACACATTGCGCGCTGATTGACGACGCTCCCATAACAAGAAAAAGGAATGTTGCGGCGAGGAAAGTGCGCGTCATGATTGCTGCCTCCGTAACGGAGGGTCCACTGCGTCTGAGATCGGGATGGGCAGTAGCCCGGCCGATAAGTATACCGCAGGGTCACGAGTTCCGTTGCTTTGTGTTCCAAAACGGCCTAGTACGCTGGAAATCGGGTATACTTTTCACCTATCCCAAAACGGAAGGACCCGAACCATGCGTACGACGCCCCGTCCCGCTGTCGTAGTCGTTATCCTTTCCGCGGTACTGATACTCGTCATATCGCTCGGTTGGAGCTCAATCGAATCGCCGCCAGGCGAATCGGTCCCACCTCCTTACGACCCTCCAACCCCCACGAACGCCCCGAGTACTTCATCCGCGACACCGCAAACAATCGCACCCGGCGTCGACGTCGATGCTAGTGGGCCGAACCGCGCGCTCGCGGAAGTTCTCATCGACACCAATCCGACCAACGAGGACAACCTCGTCATCTGCGGCCATTCCAACACGCTCAGTGAACTGGCGACGTTCTGCTCCTTCAATCGCGGACAAACGTGGGCCTACGTTCCGGTAGGCGACGCACATGATCATTTCGGGTTGGCCAGCCGCTTCGATCCGGCAGTGATATTCGATGGGAACGGAAACGTCTATGTCGCTTACGGGATCATGTATTTCCCCGGGGGGAGTGAGCGCACGGTACTGGCAGTGTGCAAGAGCACCGACGGCGGTTTGACGTTCGGCCAAGCCGTGTTGGTTGCCGGTCCCGCGCCGCGCGTGATCAACGTGCCGGGCCACGACAAGTGGGTGCTCGCGGCCGGCCGTGATCCGTTCAATGCAGCGCAACAGAACGTCTACATCGCGTGGACGTGGAACATCCCGACTCCCGCGGGCAACGTTGACCAGCAGATTGCTTTTTCCCGGTCGACCGACAGCGGCGCGACATTCTCCGCGCCGCTTGTCATCAACGACGGCTCCATCGCGGGTCGTGACGGCGGACTGGTCGCCGACCCTTCTGTGGGCCCGAATGGTGAGGTGTACGTTTCTTGGAACGACATTCAGGCAACCGACGCAGCGATCATGGTCGATCGCTCGCTGGACGGAGGGCTGACGTGGGGCAGCGACGTCTTGGTGTCGAATCCGACCATGGCGTGGCGCACGCCGATCCCTGCGCAGGTCGACCGCGGCGTGGGTGCCGCACCGGTCATGGACGTCGACCGCAGCGCGGGACCGTACTCCGGCCGTTGCTACATTGTCTACACCCAACCAGGTGCGTTCGGCTTGGACATCCTGCTGCGCTATTCCAACGACCAGGCGCAGACGTGGTCGGTACCGGTGCGCGTCAACGACGACGCGACGATGAACGATCAGTTCCTGCCATGGATCGACGCCGGGTCCAACAACGGTGTGGTCGGCGTGATCTTTTACGCCACGCGCGAGGACCCGCTTAATGGGTTGGCGAGGACGTATGCGGCGGTCAGCTACACGGGCGGAACGAGCTTCGAGACCAATCTGCCGGTGGCGGATGTCCAATCGAACAACTCGACGTCGAATGCGCTTCGATATCCGGGCAACTATCTCGAGTACATCGGCATCGCCGTTGGCGACGAGGCGATTCACATGGTGTGGACCGATACGCGCTGGCAGTGGCCGGTCAACTTCGGCGGCGGATATCGCTACTACTACGATTCGATCGCGATCACCGAGCCGCCGGTGCCGGTTTTGTTCGCTTCCTTCGACGCGACGTGGTCGCAGGCACGCGTCGAAGTGACCTGGGAGCTACAAAGCGACGAGGCGATGGACGAATTCCTCATTTATAGAGGGGGCGTTGAGATCTCACGCGGTCCGGTGATCGATACCGGCGGTAGGTATGTCGACGTCCAGGTTGCTGCGGGCAGAACCTATCGTTACGAGATGCTGGTGCGAACCTTGGACGGCGATGAATTTCGCTCTCGCGTTGCGACCATTACCACGCCGGTCACCACCCTCGCGCTGGGGCAGAATCATCCCAATCCGTTCAATCCGCGCACGACCATTCCGTACGAAGTACCGGCGTCGAACGCATCGCAACGCGTCCAGCTCAGCATCCACGATGTATCGGGCCGTCGGGTACGGACGTTGGTTGACAAGCCGATTCCAGGTGGAACGTTCCGCGCCGAATGGGATGGGACGAACGACCGCGGTGAACGGCTTTCGAGCGGCGTCTATTTTTCGGTTCTCGACGTGAGCGGTGCACGCCTGGCCCGTAAGTTGGTCCTGCTGAAATAACAAGTTCGCGCAACCACATCAAACTGAACACATTGCCATCCCGCTTGTAAGCCTTCTGACGACCTGAAGGTCCTGTTAAGGATTCTAAATATGTGACTCCCTCAACACGACGGTTCCCCAGACTTGCATACCCTTCCCTTGGATTACGCAACGAGACCAATGGAGGTAACTCAGTATGCTCACGCAATGCGCTCCGTTGTGTTACTTCTGCAAACATGTCAACGCCGGCGTCGATGACGGCGCGGCGCGACTCGTCACCTGCAAGGCATATCCCAATGGGATTCCTAAGACCATGCTCGAAGAGATGGGGGACCATCGGGCGCCAGCGGCGGGTGACCACGGACTTCAATTCGAGCCGGCCGAGTGGTGTCAGCTCGAAGACTTAATCGAATGGGAGCGGGCTCGCGTGCTGATGTACCTATTTGCGTAGTCAGCCACTCGGTCCCGTCTCCCCGAGTTACGACGCGGGGCGAAGGTTGCGAAGGGAAAATCGTTGCGCAACCATTCGCCCCGCGTCTCGAGTTTTGTTAGAATCCGCCGCTCCGTGAAGCTCCACCGACGTTTCGCATTTGTGCTATTGGCGATTCCCGCCGCGGCGTGGGCGCAGCTGCCGCGCGATCCGTCCGAGCTCCTTCTCATTGGCGACAGTGTGGCGGCCGGGATGTATTTCCTGCAGCTGGAGCAGGAGTCCATCGACCAGTCGTGGACGGGGCAGGTGCTGCGCCGCCTCGGCATCGCGATCCCGGAGGCTCCTTACGACCATCCCTATCCCATCGACCATTTGAAGCTCGCGCGCGAAGGATTCGGTGCTTTGCCTTTGGGCTACGCGTGGGAAGCGCGGCGCGCGTTGTACCCGGGCAAGCCGCGCTACGACGTCGCCGACGAGCGTGTGGTGTTCGCCATCCCAGGACAAACGGTGGGCGAGTTGTTGACGCAATCCACCAAGACGCACGACCTCAATGAAACCTCGGCGGGGTGGGTGTTCGCGAGCATCATCCTTCCCAAGGACAAGTCTGCCATCGAAACCGTGGAGAGTTGGAAGAAGCGTCCGCGGTGGATCGTGGTCTTCATCGGCGCCAACGATCTCCTGTCGTCGTACGGAATCGTGGGGCGCGCGACTCCACCGAGCACGGAGACATTTCGCGCGCAATACGCCGAGCTGGTCGACCGCTTGCGCGCTACCATGGCGCCGGACGCGCCCGCGCGGCAGCTCATCGTCGCCACTCTGCCCGACGTCAACGCGCTTCCGTTCTTTCAAGACATTCCGCCCGGCGTCGACGACGGCGACGACAACGCGTACCCGCCGGGAACCAAGGCCTCGACATTTCTGATTCCGTATCGAACGCACATCGCCACCGACGAGGCGTGGACGCCGGACGAGTTGGACGCGGTTAGCCGGCGCACGCGCGATTACAACGCGGCCATTGTGGAGGTGGCGGACGAGCGCGGCGTCACCGTGCTCGACATGGCGTCGGTCATCGCCGCGACCGCCCAGGACCCGGTCTTCTCGGCGCCGGATTCGCCGTACTTCAGCCCCGACCTCCACCATCCATCCTATAAAGGACACGAAGTCATCGCCGACGCGGTGATCGAGCTCATGGCAGAGATCGCCGGCGAAGACGTGCCGCTGGCGCTGCTGCCGGCTTCGCCACCATTGCCCAGCGCGCGCGAGCTCCCCGGCCCGCAGCCGCGCGTCGACGCACTCATGCACCTCGCTATGCAGGGGCTGCAAATCGGCCCATTACCGAAAAAATTGTCGACGCGCTTCGCGCTCGAAGCGGGTGGGCAAGCGGGCGAAAACCGCCTCGGTGACGCCGTCGTGGCGGGCCTCGCCGGTGTGGAGGGCCTGCCGGTGCCGGTGACGACGGGCCACGTGATGCGCATCGCCGCACAGGTGCGACTCACCCTGGCGGCGCTCAACCCCGCCCACGACGACCACGAATTCTTCCCGCGGCGCGGACTTGAGGGCCGGCTGGGCCTCGGCTTCGAGAAGATTGGCGCATGGAAATGGGGGCGCTTCGAGCTCGGGGGACTAGTGGCACCGGACGACGCCGT
>JAICFA010000232.1 GCA_025923935.1 Candidatus Krumholzibacteriia bacterium | reverse complement strand
AGCCGCTGGAAGTAATCCGGCGCATCACGCGGGTGGCGCGCGCGCATGCGAAAGCGGTCTACGTCGTGTTGATGGCGGAAGAGAGCTACTACGAACGCATTCCGCGCGAAGTCGCGGACGCCGTACCGATCTTTCGTTTCCCCGAAGACGCGGTCAAGGTCGCCGACCACACCCATCGTTACTGTCTGTGGCGCGAGCGCCCGGCGGGAGCGGTGCGCACGTACGACGCCGGTAGCGAGCGTGCGCGTTCCATCGTGGAGGCGAAGCGAAACGCGGGTGGCGGCTACCTCTCGCCCGGCGATACCTACGCCATTTTGCAGGCGTACGGCTTTCCCACCGTTCGCCAGGCGGTGGTCGCACTCGACGGCGACTTGCGCGCCGCCGCCCAAGCCATGCAATACCCCCTCGCGCTCAAGGTAGTCGGCGAGAAGATCGTGCATAAATCCGACGTTGGCGGAGTCGTGCTCAACATTGCCGACGTCACCGCACTCTTCAGCGCGCGCGACGCCATGCGCGAGTCGTTGAGCAAGGCCGGTGTCTTGCAGCAGGCGACCGGGTTGTTGGTGCAGGAGATGGTGCGCGAGGGCGACGGCAAGGAAGTGATCCTGGGTGTTGCGCAAGACCCGAAGTTCGGCCCGCTCCTCATGTTCGGCATGGGTGGCCGTTACGTCGAGATCCTGCGCGACGTCGCTTTCCGGGTACTGCCTGTCACCGACATCGACGCGAGCGAGATGGTGCGCAGCATTCGCTCGTTCCCCTTGTTGGAAGGGGTGCGCGGCGAGCCTCCGGTCGACATCGCCTTCATCGAAGAGTTGATTCTCCGCCTGGCGCAACTGGTCGACGAGGTCGCCGGCATCGAGGAGCTGGACATGAATCCCGTCATCGTGGTACCCGCCCGCAGCGGCTGCCGGGTGGTCGACGCCCGCATTCGCGTGGCGGCTCCGCGTTAGCTCCGCCTGCTTTTTGAAACCCAATCGCCGCCTGCGACGTACCAGCATTTCGGAGTCACTTACGCACCGGAACGCCCCCCGGCCGGTTGACGCGGGGGGCGCTTTCGGGTATATGTGCTCCGGTACCAACCGCGCACCCAACCCGCTCCTCTCCTCATGAACGGCTATCGGGGCGTGAATTCGAAACTCAATACGACACTTGGAGGTTACCCAGGCATGAAGCGCCTTACATGGCTTGTTGCGGTGGTCGCGTTCGCGGCGTTCGCCACGGCCGGCTACGGCAAGAAAGAAAGCAAAGCCGGGCAGATCGAGTATGAAGAGCACACGCTGCCCAACGGGCTTCGCGTCGTTCTATCCGAAGACCACTCCGTGCCCGTGGTGGCCGTGAACGTTTGGTATCACGTCGGTAGTGCCAATGAAGAAAAGGGTCGTAGCGGGTTTGCGCACCTCTTCGAGCACATGATGTTCCAGGGTTCGGAGAATGTCGCGAAGGGCGACCACATGAAGCATGTCTCCGAAGCGGGTGGGTCGATGAACGGATCGACCAATAACGACCGCACCAACTATTACGAAACGTTGCCGTCGAACCGTCTCAACTTGGGCCTGTGGCTCGAAGCGGACCGCATGCGCTCGCTCAAGGTGACGCCGGAAAACTTCGAGAACCAGCGCGAGACGGTGAAAGAAGAGCGCCGGCAGGGCATCGACAACCAGCCCTACGGCGAAGCGTTCCTGGTTTCCGACACGCTCGGCTACGACGGCTGGCCGTATGACCACACTGTCATCGGCAGCATGGACGACCTGGACGCCGCCCAAGTGCCCAACGTGCAGGCCTTCTTCGACAAGTACTACTGCCCGGCGAACGCCGTGCTGGTGGTAGTGGGCGACATCGACCCCAAGAAGACGATGGAGATGGTGAAGGAGTACTTCGGCGACATTCCCGCCGGCAAGAAGGCCACCTTCCCGACTTGGGAAGAGAAGTTCAACAAGGGCGAGCGGCGCAAGGTCGTCGACTCACCCAAGGCGAACGTACCCGCGCTCTTCGCCACCTATCAAATTCCCGGCCATCTGCACGCCGATACGCCGGCGCTCGAGCTCCTGAACAGCTTGCTCATCGACGGCGAGTCGAGCCGCTTGCACAAGCGCCTCGTCAAAGACGAGGAGGTCGCGTTCGGAGCATTCGGCTTCATCGACGGCCGCATCGGCCCGGGACAATTCCGCGTCATCGTTGCCTCCAACGCGGGCGTTCCCATCGAGACCTGCGAAAAGCTGATGGACGAGGAAATCGAGAAGATCAAGAAAGAGGGCATCACCGCCGAAGAGTTGGCCAAGGTGAAAACGCAGTTCAAGTCGAGCTTCATCGACCAGCGCCAGACGGTGATGAACAAGGCCGAAGAGATCCATCACTATATTTGGTACCACAACGATCTCTCGGTCATTAATACCGAGCTCGACACCTACATGAAGGTCACGGCGGAGGACATCAAGCGCGTCGCCAACCAGTATTTGCGCACCGACAATCGCACCCTGGTCGTCGCGGCACCGCCCAAGCAGAGCTAACCACCGCAGGCAGAAATCCTAGGAGGACGTTGGACATGATTCGCATTCGTCATTTCGTGCACCTGCTCGCGGTGGCCGCGTTGGCCGTGCACGTGGCACCCGCCGCGGCGGCCAAGAAATCGCCGCCCGCGCCGGAGCCGTTGAAAACGCTGTCGTTCCCGGCGTACAGCGAGGAAAAGCTCAAGAATGGACTGGAAGTGGTCGTGGTCGAGCACCACGAGCAGCCGGTGGCCGCCATTTGGCTCGCCATCCGAGCCGGCTCGGTGTTGGATCCGGAAGGGAAGTCGTCGCTCGCGTCCTACACCGGCTCACTGCTCAACAAGGGAACCAAGAGCAAAGATTCGAAGCAGCTCGCGGAATGGATCGAGTCGGTGGGCGGCACCTTCAACGCCTCCACCGAGTCGGACGCCACCATTCTCAATATCTCGATCCTGAGCGAGTACCTACCCACCGCGTACGAGTATCTCGCGGACGTCGTGCTCAACCCGGTCTTCCCCGAGGACGAATTGTCGGAAGAGCGCAAGCGCGCCGTCACCGGCATCGAGTTCGAGAAGTCGGACCCGGACGCCATGGCGGACCGCCACTTCGACGAGGTGGTTTACGGCAACCATCCGTACGCCACGCATCCCACCAAGGAGAGCGTGGAAGCGGTGACGCGCGACGACGTGGTTGCGTTCCACAAGAAGAACTTCGTCGCCAACAACGCGATGCTGTTCGTGGTGGGCGACGTATCGGCCAAGCAGGTCAAGAAAGACGCCGAGAAGTACTTCGGCAAGTGGGCCGCCGGCACTGCCGACAAGCCCAAGTACACCGCACCGCCGGAGCGCACGGCGCGCAACATCGCGCTGTACCACCGACCCGGCTCGGTGCAGACCAACATCCAAGTGGGACACCTCGGCTTGAAGCCCACCGATCCGGATTGGCCGGCGGTGCAGGTGGCGAACCGCGTCCTGGGTGGCGGCTCGACGGGGCGTTTGTTCATGACGCTGCGCGAGAAGCACGGTTGGACCTACGGCGCCTACTCGGGTTGGAGCAAGCCGGTCGACTACGGCACCTTCAACGCCAACGCAAACTGCCGCACCGAAGTGAGCGATAGTGCATTGACCGAGATGCTGGCCCAGGTCGACCGCTTGGTGAAAGAGCCGGTGAGCACGAACGAGCTCGCGACGGCGAAGTCGTACATCGTGGGTAATTTTCCCACCACCATCGAAACGCCCAATCAGATCGCAGCACAGATCGGGCAGATCAAGCTGCTCGGTTTGAACAAGAGCTATCTCGAGAACTACCGCAAGGAAGTCGCGAAGGTGACCACCGCCGACGTGCAGCGCGTCATGAAGTCGCACCTGCACCCAGACAAGCTGGCGGTGGTGCTGGTCGGCGACGCGGTGGCGATCAAGGACAAGATCGAGCCCATCGCCTCGGTCGCACTGTACGACATCGAAGGCGCTCCCCTGTCGTTGGACGAGCTTTCGGTGCAGGGTACCGACTTCGACTTCGACACCTCGGCGCTGAAGAATCTCACCGCCACGTACGCGGTGAAGTACCAAGAGATGAACTTGGGAGATATGAATCTCTCGCTCACCAAGACGAAGTCGGAGTTCGCGTCCACGCAGAGTATTACCGGCATGATCACGCTCAACGAGGAGCAGAAGTTCGGCGCCGACTTCGAGCCGCTGGCCTACAAGTTTTCGATGGCGGCCGGGCCGCAGCAGATGTCGTCGCAGCTCTCGTTCGCCGACGGTGTAGCGACGGGCCGTGTGGAAGGCGGTAAGGACGGACCCAAGGACGTCAACACGACGCTGGTGAAGGGTGCGATTCTCAAGAGCTCGGTCGACTTCCTCATCAGCACGTTGCCGCTCGAGACCGGGAAGAGCTTCAAGTTCCCGGTCATCGATCCGCAATCGGGTAGTCTTGAGAACATCACCATCGAGGTTGTCGGCGAAGAGGATCTGATGGTTCCCGCCGGCTCGTACTCGACCTACAAGGTCAGGGTGAAGAGCGGCGACGGCGATCAGATGATGTACGTGCAGAAGAAAGCGCCTCACCTCATGGTGAAGCAGGAGGTCCCCGCGCAGGGGCTCAACATCGAGCTCAAGAGTGTGAAGATGTAGGGGGGGCTTCAGACCCGTGCTGTCGAGGCGGGCGCCATTGCGGCGCCCGCCTTTTTTTTCCCCCGGCCGGCGGAAACTCCCCCACGTTAGGCGGTGCGATCGGAAGCTCCTGGGTTCGACCGCACAGCAAAGTGCGCCATTCGGAATAGCGCATGCGTTGCGACATACCAATCACAATCGCGGACGTAAGTTACTATTACTTAGTAACTTAGAGTTAGTGGTAAAATCTTTGCCGGCGAGTAACGGGCACTTCTTGTGCT
>JAICFA010000231.1 GCA_025923935.1 Candidatus Krumholzibacteriia bacterium | reverse complement strand
TCCGCGGCGCACGTTTGGCCACTCTAGTGAACAATGAGCAACGTGATGCCGGCACCTACTACCACGACTGGCAAGGTCGCGATGACCACGAGCGAATCCTGCCCTCAGGTGTGTACTTTGCCCGCATCGAGCACGCCGGAAATACCCGCTCCAGAAAACTGTTGCTTCTCAAGTGAAAGCGAGCTAGGTCCCGATCCTCGTCGGGAGTAGTCGACGAACCCCTGAGGGTTCGTTGTTGTGATAGCTGATGATCACGACGCCTTGGCCCGCTCCCAATATGCATTCATCTCCGAGAGCGTCATTTCTTCGAAGCGCCGGCCGTCGCGCTTGATCATCGCTTCCATGAGATTGAAGCGGCCGATGAACTTCTGCGTCGACTGGCGCAGCACGTCGTCGGTGTCGAGCTTCAAGAAGCGCCCGACATTGGCGGCGGCGAAGAGCACGTCGCCCATTTCGTCCTCGACCTTGGCGGGGTCGCCGGATTCGAGCGCGTGCTCCAACTCGTCGACTTCTTCGCGCAGCTTGTCCACGGTGCCGGCGACGTCGTCCCAGTCGAAGCCGACCGCACCCGCGCGCTCCTGAATCTTGACCGCGTGGCGCAGCGGCGGCAGATTGCCGGCGACACCGTCGAGGACGCCTTCGCCCTTTTTCTGCCGCTCTTCCGATTTCATGCGCTCCCAGTGCACCAGGCTCTCGTCGGGAGTTTCTGCACGCGCGTCGCCGAAGACGTGGGGGTGGCGCGACTTGATCTTGTCGTGCGCGTGGTCGGCGAGAGCAGCGAGGGTGAAGTTGGCAGCGGTCTCATGCTTGATGAAAAGCGCGAAGCACAGGACGAAGAGAACGTCCCCGAATTCGTCGAAGAGCTCGTGCTCGCCCTTCTCGTTCGCGGCCCACTCGAGCTCGTAGGTCTCCTCGATCAGATCGGAGAGGACGTCGGGAAGGGTCTGCTTCTGGTCCCAGGGGCAGCCGTCCGGGCCGCGCAGGCGCGCGATCAGGTCGAACAGGCGGGCAAGCGCGCGCGCGTCGTCGGGGCCGTGGGCAGGCATGCGGGCATGATAGGAGGGCGGCGAAGGCGTCCGCAAGCCGAAGTTCGTCCTTGAGCCGGGGCACGAAAGGCGCCTACAATGTGCGGTTCCCCAGTTCCCGAACGGGCGAACGGCTTTTTATGTCGGACAAAATCGTCGTGCGCGGTGCGCGCGAGCACAATCTCAAGAACATCGACGTCGAGATCCCACGCGGCAGCCTGACCATCATCACCGGCGTGTCGGGGTCGGGGAAGTCGTCGCTCGCCTTCGACACGCTGTACGCGGAAGGGCAGCGGCGCTATATCGAGTCGCTGTCCACCTACGCGAAGCAATTTCTGGAGCGCATCGGCCGGCCCGACGTCGACGAAGTGACGGGCCTTTCGCCCGCGGTCGCCATCGAACAGCGGAATACGACACGCAGCTCGCGCTCCACGGTGGGTACGGCCACCGAGATCTACGATTACCTGCGCCTGTTGTTCGCCCGTGTGGGACGCACCATCTGCCCCAACGACGGCCTGGAAGTGCGCCGCTGGGCGCCGGACGAAGTGATCGACGCACTTTTGTCCCAGGCGCGCGGGCGGGCACTCTTGATCATCGCGGACAAGCCGCTCGAAAAGGGCAGCGCCGCCAAGCAAATCGAAGAGATGATCCGTGAAGGCTACGCGCGCTTTCGCATCAAGGGCGAAGTCGTCCGATTGGAGGCGCCGCCCAAGAACGCAGCGCGCATGTCGTCGATCGAGATCGTGCTCGATCGCATCGAGATAGACGAAAGCCGGCGGGCGCGTTTGCTGGAAGCGATCGAGACCGCCTATCGCATGACGGATGGCGTGGTGCGCTGCGACGACGTCGACGGTGCGCAGTCGTGGAGCTTCACCAACAAGCTCGCGTGCACGAAGTGCGGACAAACCTTCGAAGAGCCGCGCCCGATTTTGTTTTCCTTCAACACGCCCTTTGGCGCGTGCCCGCAGTGCCGCGGTTTCGGCAGTGCGATGGAGTTCGACCCCGCGCTGGTGGTGCCCAATCCACGCCTTTCGCTGCGCGAGCACGCCATCGAGCCGTGGGCGAGCGAAAAGTTCGAATACTTCTTCGACCAGCTGGTGCGCTTCTGCCGCCGCAAGAAGATCCCCATGGACAAGGCGTGGAAGGACCTCAAGGAGAGCGAGCGCCGTGCCATCATGAACGGGGAAGGCGAGTATGTCGGCGTCATGCCGTTTTTGGAAAACATGCGGCAGAAGACGTACAAGAAATACGCGCGCTTCTTTACTCGCCGCTATCTCGCATTCCGCGAGTGCCGTACCTGCAGCGGCGGGCGGCTGCGGCGCGAAGCGTTCTATGTACAGCTCGGCGGGCTCACCATTCGTGACGTGGCCGCGATGGCGCCGGGTGACGCCCTGGCCTTCGTGCGCGGACTCGAGCTGAACGAGCGCGAGCGCACGGTCGCGAAGGACGTGTTGATCGAGCTGGAGTCGCGTCTCGAGTTCCTGCTCGCCGTGGGGCTGCACTACCTCACCCTCGACCGTTTGGCGAAGACACTCTCCGGCGGCGAATCGCAGCGCATCTCGCTGGCCAACTCGCTCGGGTCGAGCTTGCTCGACGTGCTGTATGTGTTGGATGAGCCCAGCGTCGGCTTGCATCCACGCGACACCGACCGTTTGGTGAACGTGCTCTCCGACCTGCGCGGCCGCGGCAACACCGTGGTGGTGGTCGAGCACGACCTGGACATCATTCGCGCCGCGGATCACATCGTGGACTTGGGGCCGGGAGCGGGGGAGAACGGCGGTAGCGTGGTGTATCAAGGCCCGCCCACCAACGGCGCGCAGGGCACGCTGCGCTATTTGAGCGAAGGTCCGCCCGAAGTGACGCGCCCCACGTCAAAATCACCCAAGGAGTTCGTAACCCTGCGCGGCGTGCGCGAGCACAACCTGCGCGGCGAAGACGTCACCATTCCGCTGCACGCGTTCAGCAGTGTGACCGGTGTGTCGGGGTCCGGGAAGAGTACCTTGGTGTGCGACGTGCTGTATCAAGCCTTGCGTTCGGGAAACGGTGCCTCGTCGTCGTATGACAAGATCGAGGGCACGGGAGCGGTGCGCGGGGTGTTGATGGTCGACCAGGCGCCCATCGGGAAAACGCCGCGCTCCAATCCGGTGACCTACATCAAAGCGTTTGCCATCATTCGCGAGATCTTCGCGGCCCAAAAGAAAGCGGTGCGGCGCAGCTACACCGCGGGGCGCTTCAGCTTCAATGTGGCCGGCGGACGCTGCGCACGCTGCCAGGGGATGGGCTTCGAGCGCGTCGAGATGCACTTCATGGCGGACTTGTTCGTGCGCTGCAGCGAGTGCGACGGCAAGCGTTTCAACGCGGAAACGCTGGAGATCACGTACAACGGATTGAATCTCGCCGATGTGCTCGAGCTCACCGTCACCGATGCCATCCGCCATTTTGCCGACCACCGCGAATTGGTAGAGCGCTTGCGCGTGCTGGAAAAGGTGGGTTTGGGCTATCTACGCTTGGGGCAGCCGTCGACCACACTGTCGGGCGGCGAGTCGCAGCGCATCAAGATTGCGCGGGAGCTGTCGGAGAACGTCGAAGGTGGGTTTGTGTACATCCTCGACGAGCCGACCACCGGTCTGCACGTGGCCGACGTCGCGGTGCTGATTCGCGTGCTGCGCGAATTGGGAGAGCGCGGCAACACGGTGGTGGTCGTGGAGCACAACCTGCAAGTGATCGCGCAGTCGGACTGGATCGTCGACCTCGGACCCGAGGGCGGGTCGGAGGGCGGACGGGTGGTGGCGGCGGGACCGCCGGCCGAGGTGGCCAAAGCGTCCGAGTCGCACACCGCGACGTACTTGCGGCGCTATCTGGCCGCGGGAAGAAAGAGGAACTAGCGTGAAGCTGGTGGTGACCGGCGGAGCCGGCTATATCGGATCGGTGGTCGCGGAAGTCTTGCTCGCACAGGGCCACGACGTCACCGTTTTCGACAATCTATCGACCGGGCACCGCACCGCCGTGCCCGACGGAGCACGCTTCGTCGAGGGCGATGTCCGCGACGAGGCCGCGCTGGCGCGCGCACTCGATGGCAGCGTCGATGCCGTACTTCACTTTGCGGCCTTCAGCGTGGTGGCCGAGTCGGTGCAGAAGCCGCGCGAGTACTTCGACAACAACGTGGGAGGCACCCAGTCGTTGTTGCGCGCGATGAGTTGGTTCGACGTCCGTCGCATGGTGTTCTCGTCCACGGCGGCCGTGTACGGTACTCCAGCCGCGTTACCGATCGAAGAAACTGCCGCGTGTGTGCCCGAAAACCCGTACGGTGCTAGCAAGCTCGAGGTCGAGCGCGCGCTGGAAGCGGCGCGTACGGAGTGGGGTCTGTCGTACGCGGCGCTGCGATATTTCAACGCGGGTGGTGCCACCGCGGAGCGCGGCGAGGACCACCGTCCGGAATCGCACTTGATCCCGGTGGTGCTGGATACCGCTCTGGGGCGGCGCGAATCGATCACCGTCTTTGGCAACGACTATGACACGCGCGACGGCACCTGCCTGCGCGACTACATCCATATCTCCGATTTGGCGAGCGCGCACGTGCTCGCACTCGACGCCATGGCGCGCGGATTTTCGGGCGCGTTGAATCTGGGAAGCGAGAAAGGATTCACCGTACTGGAAGTGATTCGCGCGGTGGAGCGCATCACCGGTCGCGGCGTGAGCTTCCACATCGGCCCGCGGCGCCCCGGCGATCCACCGGCGCTGCTCGCGTCCTCGCGCGCGGCGGTCGATACGCTGCGTTGGCAGCGCCGCGCGAGCGATTTGGACGAGATCGTGCGCTCCGCGTATGCCTGGCGGGTGGCCAATCCAGGCGGATACGGCGGGTAAAGCGCCATCTTGACAGAAGTCGGCGCAATTCGTTACAGT
>JAICFA010000230.1 GCA_025923935.1 Candidatus Krumholzibacteriia bacterium | reverse complement strand
GCCCAAGGACATGACGGGTGTCACCGTGGGACGTTATCGCATTGTCTCGCGCTTGGGGCGCGGCGGGATGGGCGTGGTGTGGCGGGCGGAAGATGAGACGTTGGGGCGCGCGGTGGCGATGAAGTTCCTGCCACCGGCGCAAGTGCGCTCGGAGGTTTCGCGGCAGCGCTTCCTGCGCGAGGCGCGCGCGGCATCGAGTCTGTCGCACCCGGGCATCGCGACGGTGTTCGACGTGGGCGAGCACGAAGGCGATCCGTACCTCGCGATGCAGCTGGTGGCGGGGCGGACGGTGCGCGAGTGTCTGAAGCAGCAACCCTATTCTCCGGCGGAAGCCGTTCGCCTGGTGCTGCAAGCGGCGCGCGTGCTAGAGTATTCGCACGCCCACGGCGTCATCCATCGCGACGTGAGCGCGAGCAACCTGATGGTGACGAACGAAGGCACCCTGATGGTGCTCGATTTCGGCGTGGCATTGCGCTCGGTCGACACCACGCGCCTGTCGCGCACGGGAGAGTTGGTGGGAACGCTGGGCTACATGGCGCCGGAGATCGTGGAAGGCGAAGACGCCTCGGCACAGAGCGACGTGTTCAGCCTGGGTGTGGTCCTCTATCAAATGCTGACGGGCTACATGCCGTTTCAGGCGAAGAAGCCGGCGAGAGTGATGAAACAGTCCGAGGCGGTTCTGGAGCCTGTCGGCCGGCTGCTCGCGGGCATTCCGCGCGAGCTGGATGCTGCCATCGCGCGCGCGTTGGCGAAGGATCGCGCCGCGCGCTATGCGAGCGCGCAGGAATTCGCGAACGATTTGGACGCGATCGTCAACGCAGGCGCGCTTTCTGACCACGCCGTCAAGGCGGCGCGACCGCCGCGTCCGTACGCGGCGAAACGTCCTTCGGACCGTATCCGCGAGATGATGTCACGGGTGCGGCGCACGCCGCGGCCGACGGTCGGCGGAACACCGGTCTCACCCGCTAGCGGCTCACCCCGCCCGCCTTCCGGCGGCGACGCGGAGCCGAACGGGTAGCTTTACCCGCCTTATCCCACGTGCTAGCCTGGAAGCCACTTCCATGGCTTCCGACGAACCGATTCCTTCGCAACCGTCCGACGGCGATCTGGACAAGTTGTTCGCCCGTCTTTACGACGACCTGCGCAACATCGCGCGCGCGTACATGGCGGGTGAGCGTGTCGACCACACCCTGCAACCGACGGCATTGGTGCACGAAGCGTACGTGCGGCTGATCTCGTCGGGCGCCGACATCACCGATCGCCCGCATTTTCTGCGCCTCGCCGCGCGCACCATGCGCCGCATTCTGATCGACGAAGCGCGCAAGCGGAAAGCGGACAAGGCGGGCGGGCAGCACACGCACATCAGCCTGCACGACGACGCAGGAGTGGTCTTCCCCAAAGTCGACATGATCGACTTCGACCGCGCGCTCACCAAGCTGGAGGAGTTGGACGAACGCCAGGCGATGGTGGTCGAGCTGCGATTCTTCATCGGGCTCACGGTCGACGAAGTCGCGACCGAGCTCAAGGTGTCGCCGCGGACGGTGAAGACGGATACGCAAGTCGCGACGGCGTGGCTGCGACGGGAGTTGGAGTAGCCTACTCCCCGGAAATTCGGGTTTCGTACTCGCTCTCCAACTTTTTGTGCGTGGCCCAGAAGGGCGCGGGCTCGCGGCCTTCGAGGCGGTCGGCCAGGATGTCGAGGTGCGTATGCCAGCCGCCGGACACGCTGAGCATGTCTTTACGCCCGCCGAGCTTGCGGTGGGTGAGGGTCAGCAGCACGTTCTTCCCTTGCGGCTCGAGCTCGAAGGTCACTTCCGACGCCTCGCCGAAGTTTTCCGCCCACGTGTAGGTCAGCAAGCGCGGCGGCTCGCACGCAATGACGCGCCCGCTCATGTGGATTTCGCCGCCGTATTGGGCGTACTTGGGGGGTGCCTTCTCGTCGCGGCCGGTGAGCTGGTTGTTGTGGAAGATGAGCTCGACGGAGCCGTCGACGCGTAAATCCATGTTCCCTTTCGCGAGCCACGTTCCGCGCTTCTCGGGATCGGTCAGATAACTCCACACGCGCTCGATCGGGCCGGGAAGCAGTCGCTCGAAGCGAACCGTCCGCGGCGCGATGACGCTGCCGTAGCGATTCATCGCTTTCTCCTTTGCTTGGGGGCGGTTTGTGTCGTGCTGAATTTCTTCACGGTGTTTTCGGGTTTGCTCAGTTCGCGCTCGAGGGCATCGAGGCTGGCGGCCCAGAATCGCCGCGTGCGCTCGAGCCACGCTTCGATCTCGGCCAAGCCGGCGGGGTCGATGCTGTAGATGCGCTGCTGGCCCTGCGGCCGCACGCGCACCAGCTTGGCCTCGCGCAAGACTTTCAAATGCTGCGAAATGGCGGGGGCACTGACGTCGAACTTTTCGCCGATCGACCCCGCGGTACGCTCGCCGCGCCCCAAGAGCTCGACGATTCGACGGCGGGTGGGATCGGCCAAGGCATAGAAGGTGTCCATGCCGGTATATTTGCGTATTTACTTAATTAAGTCAAGTGGCAATTTCACACCCGTAACGGGTGTGCTTTTCAGCGGCGCTCACAGCGCCGCTTTTTATTAACATGATGAGGCGCCCGAATCGGGCGCCCCACCAACGACGACGCGCCTCTACCCCACAATAGCGGACGCGTCGCTCAGTCTATTGCGTGCCGCATGGACGAGTACGACCGCCGCGGTCGTGCGGGGGGCGTCGCGACCACGACCGAATGACGGACGTAGTTCGCATACGACCGCAGCGGTTGTACTTCTCTTTCGGGTTTCGCGGGAAACTCGGCTGCTCCCTTCACCTGGCACCAGCTCAAGGCAACGATCAACCGTCGCGAGCTCGCGCAGTGTGGGCAGCGCCGAACCTCGGGGGTGGCTTGCGGGCCAGGGGCACTCAGCCAAAAAGAGACGGACCCGGTGCAAGTTTTACGGGTCATGCCGCGCGGGGACGCGCGGCCGAGCGGCGGCCGGGCGTGCGGCGCGCCGCGCGGTTTATTTCTCCCGGTCGGCGATAGCCTTGGCCACGAACGAAAACGCCGCCAGCATGACGGCTCCCACCCATCCGCCCAGCGTGAACGATTCGTTCGCGTACAGACCGATCATCAAACCGGCGCCCGCCATGGCGAGACCGAACACAAAGAACGCGCGCATTCCATAGAGGAAGGTAAACGGGAGATAGTGCGCACCCACCACGATGAGCATCGCGGGATAGAACCAATTGAGTTTGTACAGCGTCGCCCCGGCCACGACGGGAATGTTGAGCGGAATGGTGAACGCAATCTGTGCCGCCAGCGCCCCGAGCGGATTCTCGGGCGAAAGCGATCCGCGCCCGCGCGTGATTTTGAGCAAGGCACTCGTCACCGGAAAGATGAGCGCACCGCCGAACACGAGCGCATAGATGCCCGCGCGCGGCGAGACGACCATGGCCAACAGGGTGGAGATGGCCCACAACGCCGCGGACACCAGTTCTCCGACATAGCTGCCCAGGTATACGGTACGAAGCTCGCGTTGCGCTTCGGCGACTTGCATGCTGGACCTCCTTATAGCGGAACGAACGCGGGGTGGTCGATGGCGCTGGAAAGATCGTCGACGATCCAGGTGGGCTGCTCAGCCTCCAAGACCGTGCGCGACGTCCGCCCCGTGGCCACAGCCAGGCACGGAATACCGTTCGCGCGCGCGCAGCCGACATCGAGGATGGAGTCACCGACGATCAGCGTTTCTTGCGGGTGAAAGCGACGCTGCGTCGCGCGCAGCGCGCGCTCGATGGCGATGGGCGGCAGATCGTTGCGATCGAACACGTCGTCGCCGAAGCTGCCGAATGCGAAATACCGATTGAGGTCGTGGCGCGAGAGCTTGATGCGCGCGCCGCGCTCCCAATTGCCGGTGAGCAGTGCCAGCACGATGTCGTCGCGCGCGACCAGATGCTCCAAGAGCGGCTCGATGCCGGGCAGGACCTTCATGCGCTCGCGGTCGAGATTGCGCTGCAGCGTGGCGAGATACTCGTCGCGCAGCTGGGGCAACGTGACGAGGACTTCGTCGCGCGGACGGCCTGCGGCCGTCATGAGATCGATCACGATGCGGGTGTCGGTCTTGCCGGAGAAATCGTAGGTGTCGATGGGACCGGATTCGCCGAACACACGCTCCAGCGCCTGCCCGAAGGCGACGCGCGCCTGCCCGCCGCAATCGATCAGCGTTCCGTCGATGTCGAAAAGAATGAGCTTCATACGTTGTGATGCGGCTGCCGTTCGTCGTTGAAACGGTGCCACGGTTGGTACAAAGTACGCGAGTGGGGCCGATTGTGCAATTTTTGTTCTGGGCGATTGTCGCCGGGGGCTTGGCCGCCGGCAGCGTTCATGCGCGCACGGGATCCATCGTGGTGGACGAGTCGCTCGCGCGCCATTTCTCGCTGGCGCCGGGTGACACGGTGATGCTGCGCTTGAACGGCGCGCGCGGTGACGGCCAGCCCTTTGTTGTTGCGGGAACGTACGCACCGCCGCCTGATCCAGCCGGTATCAGCCGCACCAGCAAGTCGGTGTGGATGGGCATCACCGACTTGGAGACGCTCGCGGGCCGCAAGGACCGCGTGAGCCGGTTTGTCTTGGACGTGGCTCCGGGCGTCGACGTCGATTCGATGGTGGCGGCACTCAACACCGCGCAGCTGGGTTTCACCGCGTATCGCTCGACCGATCTCGCGCGTCAATCGTCGCGCACCTTCGTCGTCATTTCCAACTTCCACAAAGCAATTTCACTCCTTTCCATCCTGGCGGGCTCGGCGTTTCTGGCCGCCATCGTGCTCTTGCAAGTGCAGGAGCTGCGTAAATCGCTGGGGGTGTTGCGGGTCATCGGCTTTTCGAAGCGCCGCATCTACACCACTGTGGTGGGCGAAACCGTGCTGCTGGCTAACGTGGGAGCGACTGCCGGCGTGCTGCTGGGGTTGGTGGTGTCGCGGGGTGTCAATGCGTACTACCGGCGCTACTTCGACACGGATCTGGTCTTCTCG
>JAICFA010000229.1 GCA_025923935.1 Candidatus Krumholzibacteriia bacterium | reverse complement strand
GGAAGTGCTCGCGCGCAATCTCCATCGCTTCAGCCCGCGCTCGCATGCCGCCTTCGTGTCCGTGAACTGCGCGGCACTCGCCCCCGGCATTCTCGAAAGCGAGCTCTTCGGTCATGACCGTGGTGCCTTCACCGGTGCCGTACGCGCACACGCGGGACTGTTCGAGCAGGCCAGCGGCGGCACCTTGTTCCTGGATGAAGTCGGCGAGATCCCGCCGGACATCCAGGCCAAGCTCTTGCGCGTCCTACAAGAAGGGGAAGTGCGCCGCATGGGCGAGGGAGGCGTGCGCCGCGTCGACGTACGCCTCATCAGTGCCACCAACGCCAACCTCGCGGAGATGGTGGCCGACGGATCGTTCCGCAAGGACTTGTTCTATCGCATCAACGTGGTGGAAGCGCGCGTGCCGTCATTGCGCGAGCGCCGCGAAGACGTCGCCGACTTGATCGCGCACTTTCTCGAGCACCGCGGCTTCGCGCGCCCCGAGATCGAAGACGACACTCGGCGCATCCTCGCCGCGTACGCGTGGCCCGGCAACATACGCGAGCTCGAGAATGAAGTCGAGCGCATCGCCGTTCTGCACGGCGCCTCGCGCCGCATCACGCCCGACATGCTTTCGGAGCGAATTCTGTGCGCCTCCGCGTCCGCCGCGCTCGACGTTGCGGTACTGCACGAATCACCCCTCGCCAACGCCGTTGGACACCTGGAAGAGAACATGCTCAAGCGCACGCTGGCGCAGACGAACTGGAACAAGTCCCACGCCGCACGTCGACTGGGTCTGTCGAGGCAGGGGCTGCTCAAGAAGATCAAACGATATGGGATCGAGCGCGATGTTTGAACGAAAAGAGTGCCCTGAGAGCGTCGAAACCCGCATCAATGTAGCAGATGACAACGTCGCGTGGTCTGCGCTACCATGCCCGCCATGGCCGACAAAACCCGCATCGCGATCGTGGGCGCCGGACACGTGGCCCAGGTTGCCCACATTCCCGCCTATCGGTCCAACCCCGACGTCGAGCTGGTTGCGATCGTCGACGAGGACCCGGTCAAGGCGCGACGTATCAAAGAGCAGGCCGGCTTCAAGGTCTGGTACGAAGACTTCGCGGAAATGCTGAAGAAGGCGGATGTCGACGCGATCGACATCTGCACGCCGAATTATCTGCACCTGCCCATGGCGGTGGCCGCACTGCGCTCGGGGCGCGACGTGATGTGCGAAAAGCCGCTCGCGCGCAACGCCGCCGAAGCGCAAAAGATGGTCGACACGGCCGACGAGCACGGACGCATCCTCATGGTGGCGATGAACAACCGCTTCCGCGAGGACGCGCAGATGCTGCAAAAGTTCATCAGCGCCAACGAGCTGGGCGACGTGCACGTGATCAAGGCGGGTTGGCTGCGCCGCGCCACGGACTGGAAAGACCGCGCGTGGTTCACGGAGCGCGGTAAGGCGGGTGGCGGTGCTTTGCTCGATCTGGGTACTCCGTTGGTCGATTTGGCGATGTGGATCGCGGGCGTGCGTAAGACGACCGGTGTGTCGTGCAGCGTGTTCGGGAAGAAGGGGAAAGACACGGTCGAAGACTCGGCGTGTGCGATGGTGCGCTTCGCCGGCGGCGCGTGTCTGATGCTCGAGGTGAACTGGAACTTGCGCGACCCACGCGACGTGGTCTACCTGCAGGTATACGGCAGCAAGGGCGCGGGCATTTTGACGCCGCTCCAACTGCACAAATCCATCCAGGGAGTTCTGGTGAACGTGACGCCTGCACTGGGCAAACAGAAGAACTTCTACAAAGAAAGCTACCAGGCCGAGATCGACCACTTCATCCAATGCGTGCGCAAGCAGCGGGCCCCGCTCGCCTCGGGCAAGGATGCGGTGTCGGTGATGCACATCGTCGATGCGATGTACGAATCGGCCACGACGGGCCGCGAAGTCGAGCTCGACGGGTAGCCCCACCGGTCCATCGTGCCCAACACCAGCGTGCTGAAGTCGTTTCTTGGGCGATTGCTGCCTCCGCTTCCGCTCGTGTTTCCGTGCCTGCTATCGGGCGTACTGCTGACATTGTGTTTCCCGGTGGTGTCGTTGGGGCCGGTTTCGTTTCTGGCGCTGACCCCCATGCTGGTCGCGGTGCTCCGCTACCGGCCGACGCGCCGTGAGGCGTATCGCGCGGGATTCCTGACGGGCTTCGCGTGCTACGTCAGCATGCTGTGGTGGATCGTGAAGCTGGTCCCGTCCGCCGACGTCACCATCCCATGGCTCATGACGCCGGCGTTGATCGCGCTGGTGCTGTACCTGTCGCTCTATCCCGCGTTTCACCTGCTCATTCTCGCGGCGGTGTCGCGCTGGCGGCTGATTCCATTTTTGATCGCCGCACCGGCGGCGTGGGCCCTCCTGGAAGTGGCGCGCTCGCGCGGCGAGCTGGCGTTTCCGTGGGGGCTGGTGGGGTATTCGCTTTCCAACCACCCCGCGTTCTTGCAGACGGCAGACGTGTGGGGCGTGTTCGGACTTTCGTTCCTGATCGTGTTGGTGAACGCACTGGCGGCCGGTTGCGCCGGCGCGCGCACGCCGCGCGCGAAGGCGTGGTGCGGGTTGAGCGCGGGACTGGTGGCGGGTGCGATGTGGCTGCACGGCGACCAGCGCATCGACCAGATGCGCTCCTTGCCGGGACCATCGCTGCGCGTGGCCCTCGCGCAGCCCAATATCGATCTGGCGGTGAAGTGGAAGCCCGAGTTCAAGGACTCCACCTTCTCGATCATCGAGCGCCAGTCCATCGAAGCGGCCGAGCTGGGCGCCGACATCATCATCTTTCCCGAGACGGCGGCGCCCATCTACATCGAGAACAGCCCGGGGCGAAAGCAGCGGTTGATCGAGCTCGCGCGTGCATTGCACGTCCCGGTGTACATCGGGTTTTTGGATCATCGCTTCGATGGTCCCAAGAACACGCTGAATATCTACAACTCGTCGGGGTTGTTTCGCGCCGACGGCTCCATCGACAAATACGACAAACGGCATCTGCTGCCGTTTGGCGAAGCTCTCCCGCTCGGCTCGCGCTACCGTTGGATTCAGAAGATCAACTTCGGTCAGGCGAACTTCCAGCCGGGGCCGAGCCGCTCGCCGTTGTCGCAGGACGGCTTGAGCTTCACGCCGCTCATCTGCTTCGAATCCGTGTTTCCCGACCTGTGCGCACAAGGCGTGAAGGACGGCTCGGAGTTGTTCGTGAACATCACCAACGACGGGTGGTTCGGCGACACGCCCGGCCCGCACCAACACGCACAAATGGCGATATTGCGGGCGGTCGAGTTCCGGCGCTGGCTGGTGCGGAGTGCCAACAGCGGTGTGTCGATGGTGGTGGATCCGGCCGGCGACGTGGTCGCCAGCATCGGCCTCTATAAGGAGGGGATCCTGGCCCACGAGGTGTCGCTCTTGTCGGGGCGGACCTTCTACGCGCGCGCCGGCGATACCCCGCTCGTCGCCGGTTGTGCGTTGTTGCTCGCGGTGGCGTGGTTTCTGGGACGCCGCGCGACGGCGTAAAGTCGCTTCTCCCGCGCTCTTGTGCGCCCTGCGCGCGCACGCTATGATACTCGGCGATGGAACTCTTACTCTTGAAATCCAAGATTCACCAGGCCACCGTCACGGGCATCGACATGCACTACGAGGGGAGTATCGTCATCGATTCGTCCCTCATGGAGGAAGTCGGGCTCATCCGGTGGGAAAAAGTGCTCGTCGCCAACATGAACACGGGCGATCGCTTCGAGACGTACGTGATCCCGGCGCCGCCGAGATCGGGACGGATCGAGCTCAACGGTGCTACCGCGCGTTTGGGCCACATCGGCGATCGCGTAATCATTTTCTCCTTCGCGACCTACACCGAGGCGGAAGCGAGGACGCACGCCCCCAAGATCGTGCAGCTCGACGACGAGAACAAAATCATTCGCCGATCGTTCGTTGCTTGACCGGGACGCTTGCTCGGCGTTCCGCGGCCACTGTTTGCCATCGCTACATGACGCAAAAGCTGTATCTCGACGAGCCCTATCAGACGGCGTTCGAGGCGCGCGTGGTCGCGTCGCGCGCGCTCGCTGACGGTACCCGCGAAGTGGTGCTCGACCGCACCCTGTTCTACCCCGAGTCGGGCGGACAGCTGGCGGATGCGGGGGTGTTGGGTGCGGGGCGCGTGACCGACGTGCGCGAGGCCGACGACGATACCGTAGTGCACGTGGTGACCGGCGAGCTGCCGGGCGGCGAGGTGAGCGGCCGCGTCGACTGGGAGCGCCGCTTCGATCATATGCAGCAGCACACCGGCCAGCACGTCCTCTCGCGCGCGTTCATCCAGACCGCGTCTCTGCCCACGGTGTCGTTTCATATGGGCGAGGAGGCGTGCACCATCGATCTCGAGGGAACCGGCTTCGACGAAAACGCGGTGAAACGCGCCGAAGACCTGGCCAACCGCATCATCGAAGAGAATCGCCCCATCGACATTCGTTCCGTGGCGCTGGCCGAGCTCGACCAGCTCGAGTTGCGCCGCAAAGTTCCGGAAGGTGTGACTATCGCGCGCATCGTCTCGGTGCGCGATTTCGACGCGATTCCGTGCTGCGGCACGCACGTGCGCAGCACCGGCGAGCTGGGTCTGGTGAAAGTACTGCGCGCGGAGCGCGTGAAGCAGCTCAACCGCGTGCACTTCAAAGTGGGACAGCGCGCGCTCGACGACTATCGCGAGAAACACGCCATCGTCCAGTCGCTGGCGAATCGCCTGACGACGTCACCGGCGGATCTCATGGCCAAGATCGAGCGCATGACCGACGAGTCGCAAGCGGCGGGCAAGCAGGCCAAGCGTCT
This sequence comes from Candidatus Krumholzibacteriia bacterium, assembly GCA_025923935.1. Classification (GTDB taxonomy): domain Bacteria; phylum Krumholzibacteriota; class Krumholzibacteriia; order WVZY01; family JAKEHA01; genus JAKEHA01. Next base: position 223 of record JAICFA010000229.1, on the reverse strand, counting down.
GATTCAGCGCCTCGCCGAGGTCCAAGCCGGCGCACTGCTGCACGCGGCCGCGCCCGTGGGGGACCGCCGCGTGGTCGTACACCGCGAAAACGACGCGGCACTGGCGCGCGCCCTGGGCAGCGTGCTGCAGAATGAACCGGGGACGGTCGCCCTCGTGGGTGCCGACGATGGTACGGTGGTGTGCGCAGCCGCGCGCGACGTCACCATCGATCTGGCCACCGTC
>JAICFA010000228.1 GCA_025923935.1 Candidatus Krumholzibacteriia bacterium | reverse complement strand
TACATCTCCACCATGACCACCGCCAACAATTACGACATTTGGCTCTTGCGCCCGTACGTGAGCAACAAGAGCGCGATGGTGTCGGCGTCGCTGGGTCTGGCAGCCATCGCGTTCGCGGGCGAGATACCGCCCGGTCTCGGCTTGGCCGCGTTCGCGCGCTCCGACGCCCTCTACCAAGCGTGGCAGTCGGCCCATTTGGACGACGGCTGCTATCGCGAAGGCGCGATGTACGGCCTGTGGAGCCTGCGCAACCTCGTCTACTATTTTCACGCGCGTAAGCGTTACGACGGCACCGTGTACTCCAGCGACTACGTGCTGCGCGAGGTCGAGCGATGGCTGGCGTATGAAATCGATCCTCGCGGCCAGGCCCGCCTGAACAATGTGCAAGACCAAACCGATTATCTGAAGCCGTTCGCGCGCCACACCACCTACTTCGATTGGGCCATGTCGGAGTGGGGAAGTGGGCTCGCGCGCTATTTGTGGGACCGGTCGGCCGGCCCGCTGGGCGTCGACATGCTCGACGAAAACGACAAGGCGGCCACCGTGTTTTGGTACGTGCCCGTCCTACCCGTGAACCCCGGCACCATTCTCGCCAAGAGCGACGTGTGGCTCTCGCGTGGCTTGTACTACTACCGCTCGGGCTGGCCGGCGGGCGCGACGTCCGACGACATCGTGTTCAGCTTCTACTCGGGTGAATTTCGCGGCGGGCACGCGCAGGAAGACCAAAATCAGATCACGCTCACCGCGTTCGGTGAAAAACTGCTCCTCGACCACGGCGCCGGCTCGACCGCCAAGCAGAGCGAGGCGCACAACATCGTTCGCGTCGACCAGCTGGGCCAGCACAACGCGGGCTCGTCGATCGGGACCGACGGACGCATCGTGACGTCGATGATTACCAACTTCGCGGATTACGTGTGCGGGGACGCGACCGCCGCCTACACCACGTACAGCCCCTACAACGCGCCCAACGTGCCGCTGCCGGGAACCGATTGGTCATGGGGATACGACGGCGGCAATCCCGTCGAGCACGCACTGCGGCGGGTTGTCGTGGTCCGCGGCGCGGGATTTCCCACCTACCTGATCGTGCAGGACGACATCGAAAAAGACGACATCGTGCACCGCTACGATTGGTGTGCACACCTTCCCGAGAATGCCAACATCACGCTCGGCACCGCGGTCGATCCGGTGCGTGCGACCGCCGGTAATGCACGCCTCGACGTGCATACGCTGTTTCCGCCCAAGGGCACGCTGGCGGGCCTGCAGGTGCTGCCGTTCGACAACGGCAACGAGGACCCCGACTCCAAGATGCTCAAGATGACGGCGTTCGCGGTGAATCCCAAGTTCACGGTGCTGTTGATGCCGACGCGCGCAAGCGACCCCGCCGCGGTGGTCCATACCTCGACGTTTGCCGCCGGCACGTTGAGCACGGTGGTGGCACCTAACGGGGCGGTGGACGTGGTGTTCGTGCGGCGCCCGCCGGCGACCTTGCTGTCGCAAACCCCCGAGGCCGCCGTGCCCGAGATTGCCGGCTGCGGCTCGCTCGCCATCGACGCGGAGCTCGCGGTGGTGCGCATGACGAGCGGTGTGGTGTCGCGCTACCTGGCCGTCGACGCGAAATCGCTGTCGTGCACCTCCGGCGACATCGTCATCATCTGCGACGGTACTGCCACCGTGGTCTTCGACGGATCGGTGGTCCACATCGACCGGCCCGACGCCGAGTTTCGTATCCTCGGTGATGGAGTGAGCAACGTCGTGTGCAACGGCGAAGTGGTTCCCACCGAGCTGGTGGGACGCTTCCTGGTCAACGCCACCACGCACGCGACCGACCCGCCGTCGCCCGACGGCGTCAGTAGCTTGCGCGCGTACCCCAATCCGTTCAATCCATCGGTGCAGATCGCGTTCACGACGCAGTCCTCGGCGCGAGTGGAAGCCCGCATCTACGACCCCGCCGGACGCCTCGTCGCGACACTCGCGTCGCGCCTGCTGCCGGCGGGAAAGCACACCATGGCATGGGATGGGAACGACCGGGACGGCCGCCCGGTTGCGAGTGGCGTGTACTTCTTGCGGGTGCGCGCGGCGGCGAAGGAGTCGTCGCTGAAGCTCGTGCTGGTGCGCTAAGCCGCGCCTGCTTCGGCTTCGTGCACCACGGGAAGCAGGCGGGCGAATGCGGTGCGCAGCGAATGCTCCACGCCTTGGGGAGAGTCGCCGCGCGCAAAGATGAACCCGGTGTAGAGAAAACCTTCCGGCAGCGGCTCCAAGTACTGGCCCGGCCGTGCCGCGACAATCACTTCTTCCACTCCCGGCACGTCGCACGCGGCGGCCACACCGTTCATCGCCTCGAAACGGCCGCGCCGGGGCGATTGCATCATCCACACGCCCGCGGCGCGCGGCTCGATCGCGGGGACATCTCCCAGAAGTCCGAGCGCGTCGGCAAGGATGATGTCCTCCAGGTTGCGTCCATCCTCGAAACGAACCACCCGCGAGCACAAGCCGCCGATGGAGCGGGCGTGCACTTCGATGGGGACGGCGCGCGTGTCGTCGCCGCGAATCTCGACGTGAAACGGTCCGTGCGTCAATCCCACCGCGCGTACCACCGCAGCGGTGAGACGAACGACGCGCTCCACCGCGGCCCACGGCAGGCGCGAGGGCGTGATGTACATGGTTTCGGGAAAGTACGGGCCCTCCAACGGGTCCGGCTTGTCGAAGACCGCGAAGATGTGCGCGCGCCCCTTCGCCACGATGCCCTCCACCGCGACTTCCCACCCCGGGACGTAACCTTCTACCAATAGATTGGAGCGCGCAATCTCGTCGGCGCGCGCGCCGTTCGCTTCCACCAGTGCGCGCACCCGATGGAACGCGTCCTCCAACTGCACCGGTGAATCGACGCGCATGACCCCACGGCTGGCCGCCATGGAGAGCGGCTTCACTACCGCCGGGTAGACGATGTCGCGCACGGACGCAGCCGGATTGCCGAGCGGCACCAGCGTATAACGCGGCTGTTCGATGCGCGCCGCGCGCATGCGCTCGCGCGCGAAAAACTTGTTGATCGACGCGCGCACCGCATCGGCCGGGTTGTGCGGCAAGCCCAGTGCCTCGGCAATTACGGCAGCCGCCAGTGTAGCTTGATCGTCCACCGCGACCACGGCGTGGATCGGATGCGAGCGCGCGAGCGCATAGGCACGCGCCGCTGCGTCCGCGGGGCGCGAAAAATCGAAGGTGGGCAAATCGACCGGGTGCAAGTGCGCGAGCGAGTTGGGCGCTTCCGACGCAATGCTGAGATCGACCGGGAGCTTCTGTGCGGCGCGAATGAACGCTTCCGCGCGATAGGTAGACGTGGGGACGAGGAGCAGCAGCCGAGGTTTCATGGTGCGGGGAAGGCGGCCCGGCTACTTGGAGGACGGTGCGTAGTACGGATTACGTCCGGCCGCGTGGTCGGTGGTGTCCATGATAGCGCCGACTTCCGGCACTTCGCTGCGAATGGTGCGCTCCACGCCGTACTTGAGCGTCACGCTCACCATGCCGCAGCCCTGGCAGCCGCCGCCAAACTCCAGGAATACCGTGTTGTTGGCGACGTCGAGGAGGTGAACTACGCCGCCGTGGGACGCGACCGCGGGGTTGATGATGGTGTCGAGCACTTGCTGCACGCGACGGCGCGTCTCTTCGGGTGCCAACATGGTCTCCGCCACCGCTTCCGAAATGGGGGTACCGCTTGCGATGGCGTCGCGGATGGCCGTGCCCGCGCGCGGAATCTTCTCCTCCCAGTTCGCGTCGCCCGCCAGCGACACGCGCAACGTGTCGTGATTGACGAGCACGTCGGCGACACCGTCGATATCGAACAGACGGTCGATCAAGATCGAGCCGTGCGACTGGCCGCGGTCGGAAAAGAAGGCCGAGCGGCCGGGAAAGACCGGCTCGCTCACGGTAAACGTGCACTGCTCGGGGTGCATCATCGACGGGGCCGCGGTGATACGCACCGAGCGCCCTTGCGGGAGCTCGAAATTCAGGGTGACTTCATCCATGTCGCCACATCATAGAAAACGCCGGCCGATCAGGCAAGCGCATCGTCGGCCGATGCATGTCGGGTCCACGCGTGCAGAGAGCCCAACTGGCTCTCGGTGGGCTCCGCTCAGCAGAACCAATCTTCGGTCAGGCGGGGCACGCGGCCGGCGCGGCGTGATCGAAGTGAATCCGGACGCCAAGCCGGATCCGCCAAGCCACGCAGCCGCGCGAAGGCATCGGCAGTCTCGAGGGGCGCCCGCGTCCAACGCGCGACTTCGGCCGCCGCGGTCCGCTGCAGCTCGTCCATCGCGGCGTCGGTGTGCGCCCAACGGTAGGAGAACGTCTCGCCATCGAACGCGCCCAAGTGCGGCTGCATCTCCGGAGCCACGAGCAGGAGCGAGCCCTCGGGAACGAGTAGGCGAATGGTGTACTGCACCGGGTCGATGTGCTCCACCAAACCCTCTTCGTCGACGATGGCAAACAGCTCGGCATAACTCTGCCGTGTCTCCCACGGCGTGAACGGAACGAAGGTGGGGCGCAAGGTTTGCCGTCGTGTTGCGAAGCGCCGAATCACGGCGAGAGCTAACGCGCGCGTGTGTCCCTTGGCGAGTGCCTTCAGCACGTCGTCATGGAACGATTCCAACGCGGTGACCACGAACAACGCACCGAGGTCGTGGAGCTCATCGACGGCGCGCTCATTCTTATGGAGGTGTTCCACCTTGGCGGTGTAATCGAACGTGATGCCCGGAAACCGCCGCGCGACTTCGCGGGCAACGCGCAGCGCATGGGTGGGACCGTTCAGAAAATCGGCGTCGGCGAATGTCAGATGGCGCGCACCGCGCGCGACGAGGCGGGCGATGTCGTCGAGTACGCGCTCCGCTGGCAGGGCGTAAAACGCTCCCGCGTACGCGGGCGGCAGGGGGCAATGGCGGCACAGGTGCTTGCAGCCGCGCGTCGCGATGACGTGACCGACATCACGACGCTCCTCGCCCAGCGACAGTTTGGCGTAGCGCTCGCGGTCGGTGAAGCCGTCGCGCGCGGGAGTCAAGTCG
>JAICFA010000227.1 GCA_025923935.1 Candidatus Krumholzibacteriia bacterium | reverse complement strand
CGCGCGCGCGCCGAGATCGTCTCGCTGGTCGAGAATCCGCAAGCGCTCGACGCCTACGTCTTCAACGACGTGGAGGTCGCCAAACGACGCGGCGGTTTCCAGGCGACCCCGTTTCCGTCGCTCGAGGGAAGCCCCGTCGACTACCTCATCGTCACACCCGACTCGCTCGCGACCGCCTATCAAGCGCTCGCCGACTTCAAGACCAAGAAGGGTGTGCCCACCGTGGTGCGTACCATGGAATGGATTCGCGCCAACACGCGCAACGGTGCCGACCCGCAGGAGACGATTCGCAACTTCGTCATCGAGGCGTACGCGAAGTGGGGCATCACCTACCTGCTGCTCGGCGGCGACACCGAGCAGGTTCCGGCACGGTTCGCGTGGAGCGGCTTCTACGACGGGGGGCGATCGCTCCCCGCCGACATGTATTTCGGGTGCCTCGACGGCGACTGGAACTCGGAGCACGATTCCGTCTTCGGCGAAGAGCTTCCGGCCGGTAACGACTGGCCCGACTTGTACGCGGAGGTTTATGTCGGCCGCTTGCCGACCCGCTCGGTGGCGGAAGTATCTTTAATGACGTCGAAAATCATCGCGTACGAAACACCGTCTGTCGCCGCGTACACCAACAGCGTGCTGTTCCTGGCCGAAGTGCTGTTCCCCATGAACTGGTCGCCACCGCAGGCGGTCACCCTCAACGGCGCCGATTTGACCGAGCCCGTCTATCTCGACAACCCGCTCCTGCAATCGCCCGGCATGAGTGTGACGCGCATGTACGAAACCAACGACCTCTTCCCCGGTTCGGTTCCGGAGAACAAGACCGCGGCCATGGCGGCGCTCAACGCGGGCTACAACCACGTCATCCACGTTGGCCACGGCTTCCGCTTCACCATGTCGGTGGGCACAGCCAGCATTCAGAACTCCGACGCCGACCTGCTCGTCAACGGTAACAAGCTGTCGTGCCTCTATTTCTTGAACTGCTCGGGCGTGGCGTACGACTACCCGTGCCTGGCCGAGCATTTCCTGCGCAATCCCAACGGCGGTGCCATCAGCGCGGTGGGTGCGAACGAAAGTGCCTTCCCCAATGCATCCGCCAACTACATGGACGAGTATTACCACCTCTTGTTCACGCAGAACGTCTACCACGCCGGCGAAACCTTCGCGCGCTCGCGCCTGCCGCGCACTGCACTCGCGATTCTAGGCGACAACATCGACCTGTGGACGCACTACATTTATTCGCTGCTCGCCGATCCCGAGCTGCCGATGTGGAACGGTTCTGCCGCTACCATCGCAGTCACGCACACGGGTAGTGTCAACAAGGGACAAAACTCCATTCTCGTCACCGTCACCAGCGGCGGAAATCCGGTATCGGGCGCCAAGGTGTGCCTCTCCAAGGGCGAGGAGGATTACGAGATCGGGCTCACCAACGGGCTCGGCCAGGCGACCATTCCGTTCCGCGCCGAAACCAACGGCGTCATCGATGTGGCGGTCACGGGGCGTAATCTCCGGCGCTACAGCGGCACCATCAACGTAGGCGGCACGGGCGCGTATCTGGCGATCACCGCCATCACAATCGACGACGACGGCGCGGGCGGTACGTCGGGTAACGGCAACGGGGTCATCGACGGCGGTGAAACCGTCGATCTGCATATCACCGTGCGCAACAACGGCACCGCCGCGACGGCGGGAATCGTCGACGCGGTGCTGCGCTCGTCCGACCCCGGTGTGGTGCTGGTCGACACCACCGCCACGGCAGGGGGAGCGGTAGGCGCCTCGCAGTCGGTGCTGCTTACGGGCGGCATGCGTGTGGCGTTCGACGAGACGCTGGCCGACGAGCACGCGGTACCGTTCAAGCTCGCCATCAAGGACAACGGGGTCATTACCTGGAACGATTCGTTCAACAAGGAAGTGCACGTGCCGATCATGGGCAAAGTGCGCTTGCGCATCGACGACACCGTCACCGGCAACGGCAACGGGATCGTGGAAGCGGGCGAGCAGTTCAAGCTGTTCGTCGACATGAAAAACTTCGGAACGGGGTCGTTCCCGGGCGGGATAACGATTATCTCGGACATCGACGCCGCCTTCGGTTTCAGCGACAGCGTAGACACCTACGGTGTTATTCCCAGCATGAGCTCGGGCGAAAACCAGAGTGGTTTCGTCCTGACCGAGAATAGTGTGTCCGCCGCCCACCGCTTGGGATTTTTCATCGCCGATACCTTCGGACGCGTGTATGCGGACACGTTGGAGCTGAGACCGCCCTTGCCCCCGTCGAGCTTGGTCATCAACCCGAGCCTCGGCAGCGATCGCTTGCAGCTGACGTGGGCCCAGAGCACGAGTTTGGATCGCGCGCACTATCGCGTGTATCGTGCGACCGCGCCGGGCGGGCCGTTCACGCTGGCTACCACCGACCCGGTGGCACACGCGCTATTCGTCGACGTCGGCTTGGCGCCGAACACCATCTATTACTACCGCGGTACCACGCTCGATGCGGCGGGCAACGAAAGCGCGGTGTCCGCGACGGTCTCGGGAAGTACCAATCCCAAACAGTTGGTGGGCTGGCCGCAGCCGCTCGCCCTCGAGACCGCGGCCTCTGTGGCGGTGGGAGACTTGAACGGCGACGGCGACCTGGAAGTCGTGGTGGTCGCCAACAAGGTGTACGCGTGGCACCACGACGGCGCCGAGCTGGTCGACGGCGACGGCGATCCGCAGACGTGGGGCGTGATCTCGAGCCTGGGCGGGGCCAGCTGGGTCTCGCACCCCGCGCTGGGACGCATCGACAACTTACCGGGGCTCGACATCGTCGCGTCGTCGCGCGACACCAAGCAAGTGTTCGTGTTCAACGCCAATGGGCAAGTGGCCCCCGGCTGGCCGCGCACGTTGGAGAACACCATTCGCGCCGGCATGGTGGTGGGCGACATCAACGACGACGGCTTGAACGAAGTCATCGCGGTCGACGAGTCGGGCGTGGTGTACGTGTTCAACCGCAACGGCACCGAGTTCATCGACGGCGACGCCAACCCCGCGACCCAGGGGGTTTTCTTTCGCATGCAGCTGCCGATGACGTTCAACTATTCCACGCCGTGCGTGGCGGACGTCGACAACGACGGCAAGGACGAGATCATCGTCGGGTCGCAGAACAGCCGCGTGTACGTCCTGAACGACAACGCCACGGTATCGCCGGGGTGGCCGTACGTGCTCAGCACGCCGATTGCAGGCAGCCCGGCCGTGGGTGACGTCGACGCCAACGGCGATCTCGAGATCGTGGTGTTCGAGACCGTCGGCAACTTGCGGGTCTTGAACCACGACGGCACGCAGCAGATGAATCAATTCTTCGCGAACGGATCGCCGCCGCTCTTTTTCAATCCCTCGCCGGTGCTCGGCAACGTGCAAGGCGACGGCAAACTGGAGATCTTCGTGCCCACCAAGGCGGGCAAGGTGCACGGCATTCAGAGCAACGGCGTGCCGCTCGCCGGCTGGCCGGTGACGTATTCGACCACCGCCATTTACACCGAGTCTTCGCCCGTGATCGTCGACGTCGACAACAACGGCACGTGCGACGTTGTGCTGGGCGACGAGTCGCAGTACATCCGCGCGTGGCAGTTGAACGGCCAGGTGCTCGCGGGCTTCCCGCTCGCGACCGACGACGCGATGCGCGGTGTGCCGACGGTGACTGACCTGGACCGGGATGGCTCTGTCGACCTGGTTGCCGCCGGCTGGGACAAGACCGTGCACGTGTGGGACTTCGTCGGCGGCTGGAATGCCGCCAAGGCGCTATGGCCGCGCTTCCACGCCAACCTCCACAACAACGGGCGGCTCAACTATGTCGTCCCGACCCCGGTGGGTGGAGTGAGCTTCTCGTTCGCGCGCGCGGCGCGCGGTGTGGCGCTGCAGTGGATCGTGCCGGACGCGGTGGGGGGCGAGCTCTCGCTGTCGCGGGCGGAAGTGGCGGGCCAGGAGACGGGGACGTTCGCGCGCGTGTCGCCGGCTTTGGCGATTAGCGCAGACGGGCTGGTGCGCTGGGTGGATGCGACGGTGGAAGAAGGGGAACGCTACGCGTACCGGCTGGAGAGCTCGGAGGGGACCGTGATCCACGAGACGGGGACGGTGTACGTGCCGGTGCGCACGGCGAGTCTGGGTCAGAACTACCCCAACCCGTTCAATCCGACCACCCGGATCGAGTACCGGCTGCCGGAGAGTTCTCCGGGGGCGAAGACGCACGTGAGTGTAGTGGTTTACGACGTTCGGGGGGCGAAGGTGCGCGAGCTGGTCAACGGCGAGCAATCGCCGGGTAAGCACGCGGTCGACTGGGACGGGCGCAATGACGCGGGTGAAACCGTGGGATCAGGAGTATACTTCTACCGTCTTCGGACGCCTCAGTTCGCGGACACGCGCAAAATGGTGCTGGTCAAGTAGGGCAGGGGTTGCGCGCTCGCCCTGAGCGCGCCGCGAGGACGGCTCTTTCCGGCGAGGGCGATCATGACTAGAGGTTTGCACGCGACCTTCGTGGCGCTGTGGCTGGGAGCGTTCGCGCTTCCTGCGGCCGCCGCTGTAACGATCGAAGTTAACCTCCCACGCGACCAGATCCGGCTCGAGACCGTCGACGGCGTCGTGCAGGTGCACGTCGCCGCGGATCGATTCGAGCCGCTCGCCGACGCCGGTTGGCCGGCCTTGCCGTTTCGTGTGGTCGCTGTCCTGCTTCCGCAGGGCACCGACGTCGCGTCGTTCACCGTTAACTCCCGCGGCGATTTAGCCATTGCTGCAGCCCCCAACTTCGCCGCCGCGGGCCGCGCGGTGTCGGTGGACGGTGCGGCGGCTACGAGCTCGCCGCCGGTCGCACCCGCCGCATCGGGCGGAGTCTTCCCCGGCGAACGCGCGCGCTTGCTCGGTGTGGGCACCCTGCACGGCTACACCATCGCCAGTTTCGCCGTGTTTCCGCTGCGCGTGGCGAACGGCGAGCTCGTGTGGAGCGAACGCCTCGAGCTCCGCGTGGAAACCAACGCCTCGACGCGGCCCACGGTGACGCTGGAGCGCCGCCGCAGCGACGTGCGCGAACGCGCGCGCGCCGAGATCGT